>NZ_JBSGDP010000017.1:0-103663 GCF_053602435.1 Nocardia sp. NPDC004415 | reverse complement strand
CCCTGGCCGGGTCGACGGCCAGGGCCGCGGCGGTGGCGGTCACGACCGTGTCCGCGTGTTCGCGGGTCGGGCAGGACTGCACCTGGATCATGAGCAGGAACCCGGCGTCGAAGGCGGCCTCGCCCAGACAGGGCTTGGGGTCGATGAGCAGCCACGGTTCCCGTTTCGCGGCAACGATATTGCCGAGGTGGGTGTCGCGGTTGACGATGAGCGGCGGGCCGTCGAACGTGGCCAGTTCGGCACACCAGGACGCCACCCGTTCGCGCAGCCGATCCGAGAGCAGCGGCGCCAGAGCGGGATCCGGGTCGGCGAGCCGAAGGCGCAGTGCCGCGATCAGATCGGTGGCGAGCGGCAGCGGCGGGAACTTCGGCGGCACGGCGGGCAGCGGCCGGCGCAATCGCCGGTAGAGCGAGCAGGCCAGGGCCACCTTCTCCGCGTTCTCGGGTCGGCCCTCCAGGCTCGGAAAGCCGGGCTGAGTCAGCAATGCCGTGCCCGGGTCCGCCAGTTCGAGCAGCATGGCGCCACTGCCGGGATCGTATTCGAGCAGCCGCACCGCCCCGTCCCCGTCGTAGGCGTGCAGCGCCGTGGCCTCGGCGACGTTCTCCTCGTCGACCATCGGCACCTTCAACACCGCCAGTCTGCGGTCGTTTCGCAACACCACGGCGACGTAGGCGTGGGTCCCGCCGCGAAACGGCGCACTGAACTCCCGCAGACCCCACCGGGGCTTCAAGACGGCCACCACCCCGGGCAGCTCCTCGATCCACCGCTGCCCCTCGGCACCGAAGACCGCGCGCACGTTCTCCTCGACCGCCGAATCCAGCACCACCCCGAACCGCCCCAACGACATTCCCCCACCCTGTCGACCCGCCCCGGCCCCGTCAACCGACTTCCCCCGACGAACCCGGCTCGACACACCGGCCCCGCCCCGGAAGAATTTCCGGCATGACCGCAGCCCCCGGATTCCCCGACGGTTACGAAGTCTCCACCGACCCGGCCCGCCTCGACCCGGCCCGCGTGCACCACTGGTTGTCCACCGACTCCTACTGGGCCGAGGGCCGCCCCCGCGACCGGCAGGACCGCGCCATCGCGGCCTCACTCAACTTCGGTGTGTACGACAGCGTGTCGGGCACTCAGGTCGCCTACGCCCGCGTCGTCACCGACCAGGCCACCTTCGCCTGGCTCTGCGATGTCTACGTCGACCGGAGTGTGCGTGGCAAAGGCGTCGGCACGGCCATGGTCGCGGCCGTCCGCGAGCACCTCGAGCCCTACGGCCTGACCCGTGTCGCACTCGCCACCAACGACGCCCACGGCGTCTACGAGAAGATCGGCTTCACGCCCCTGCCGCGACCCGAGAACTGGATGGTCCTCGGCAGGCCGTGACGGTGTCGTCAGAAAGCCAGCGCGGACCAGGGGATCTCGAGCGTGAAGGGGTACGGGAAGGAAATGCCTGTCGCGGATTCGGGTGTCCACTCGCCCGCCAGCAGGTAGTTCGCGTTGCGCAGTGGACGCACGCCGGGCGGTAGTTCGGCGTGACCGGTCTCGAGGATGGATACCCGCAGTGCGGCGATGCCGGTGAGATCGCGCCTCAGCTCGACCTCCCAGTACGACGGGATACCGGCGCCCGCATAGCGGGCTTTCTTCGCTTCGATCTCGGAGGGCGTATTCGAGGGCGACAAGACCTCGCCGACCAGAACCACATCGGTGGCACGAACGTCTGCGCCGGGCTCCAGGCAACGGTGCACAAGGAAGTCCGGAGTGACGAAGTCGGTCTTTCCGGTGAGGCCGAAGAAGACATTCGTTTCGAGATTGCCGCGCCAGCAACGCTCCGGATGCGCTGCCTTGTCGACGCCGGAGCATCGCCTGATCTCCTGCGTCAGCAACAACGTCGCCAACTGGTGCTCACCCGGCCCTCGGCGCATCCACACGACCCGCCCATTCCACAGCTCGATCTGGGCGGCGAGTTCTTCGGGTAGCGCTTCCAGTTCCTCCCAGGTCATCGACTCGGGAAGATCGGGGCGATCGACGCTCGGCATGGCCATGCCCTCATGCTACGCACCGGAACCGACACATCCGGTACGGCGCCGAAACCCGAACGGCTCGCGAAATCTGCCTGCGCTGACGCAACAACAGATTTCGCGAGCCGAGGGTAACTCACCGGGTACCGGCTGAGCCGACTTCCCGTCTCCGCAAGCCGGGTGCACGAAGAACCCGCGCACGAGCGGCCCGCAGAAATTCGCGGGGAGGCGGACTAGCCCTTGTGGGACTTGACGGCCTCGGTCAGCTGCGGGGCGACGTTGAACAGGTCGCCCACGATGCCGTAGTCGGCGATCTCGAAGATGGGAGCCTCTTCGTCCTTGTTGACCGCGACGATGGTCTTCGAGGTCTGCATGCCGGCGCGGTGCTGGATGGCGCCGGAGATGCCCAGGGCGATGTAGAGCTGCGGCGAGACCGTCTTACCGGTCTGACCCACCTGGAACTGGCCCGGGTAGTAGCCCGAGTCGACCGCGGCACGCGAGGCGCCGACGGCGGCACCGAGCGAGTCGGCCAGCGCCTCGACGATCGCGAAGTTGTCGGCCGAACCGACACCACGGCCACCGGAGACGACGATGCCCGCCTCGGTGAGCTCCGGACGGTCGCCGCCCACGATCGGCTCACGCGAGACGACCTTGACGACGCCGTCTTCCTGCGCGGGCACCTCGACGGCGACCTGCTCGCCGGCACCGGCCTGCGGAGCGGCCTCGACGGCACCCGGACGGACCGAGATCACCGGCACGTCGCCGGTGGCCTTGGCGTCGACGGTGAAGGCGCCACCGAAGATGGAGTGCACGGCCGAGCCGTCACCGTTGACGCCGATGACGTCGACGAGCAGGCCGGAGCCGATGCGCGCGGCGAGGCGGCCCGACACCTCCTTGCCCTCGGCGGAGGCGGCGACGAGCACGGCGGCCGGACCGGCGGACTCGACCAGCGAGGCCAGCACGTCGACCTTCGGGGTCACCAGGAAGCCGTCGACGTCGTCGGACTCGGCGACGTAGATCTTCTCGGCGCCGGCGGCGGCCAGCGCGGCGGCCAGCTTCTCGGCGGTACCGGGGGCACCGGTGACCACGGCGGCCGGGGAGCCCAGCTCGCGGGCGGCGGTGATGAGTTCGGTGCTGACCTTCTTGACGGCACCGTCGGCGTGCTCGACGAGCACGAGTACTTCAGCCATTGTTCTTTCTCCTAGGAAGTTCTCGGACGGGACCGGATCAGATGATCTTCTGGCCGGTGAGGTAGGTGGCGATCTGGTTGCCGCCCTCGCCCTCGTCCACGATCTTCTCGCCGGCGGTACGCGCGGGCTTCGGGGTGGCGGCGGTCACCGCGGTGCCCGCGTTGGCCACACCCACGGTCGACGGGTCGATGCCCAGGTCGGCCAGGGTGAAGACCTGAACTTCCTTCTTCTTCGCGGCCATGATGCCCTTGAAGGACGGGAAGCGCGGCTCGTTGATCTTCTCGTTGACCGAGACGATGGCCGGGAGGTTGGCCTCGAGCTTGAAGACACCCTCGTCGGTCTCGCGCTCGCCGGTGACCTTGTCACCGTCGACGGTGAGCTTGCGCAGGTGGGTCAGCTGCGGGATGCCCAGGTACTCGGCGATGATGGCCGGGATGGCTCCCGCGCGGCCGTCGGTGGACTCGTTGCCGGCGATGACCAGCTCCACGCCCTCGACCTGGCCCAGCGCGCCGGCCAGCACCCACGCGGTCTGCACGGCGTCGGAGCCGTGGATCGCCGGGTCGTTGATGTGGATGGCCTTGTCGGCACCCATGGACAGCGCCTTGCGGATGGCCTCGGTGGCGCGATCCGGACCGGCGGACAGCACGGTGACCTCGCCGCCCTGCGCCTCCTTGATCAGCAGCGCTTCCTCGACGGCGCGCTCGTTGATCTCGTCGAGGACGGCGTCGGCGGCCTCGCGGTCGAGGGTGTAGTCACCATCGGTCAGCTTGCGCTCGGACCAGGTGTCGGGAACCTGCTTGATGAGTACGACGATGTTCGGCATCGGTCTTCGTCGACCTCCTTCTGGGACACGTGTGTGGTGGCCGCACGAGCGGAGCCGTACGTCCGGGTGAGAAATAGCTCAGGGCGGAACACTACCCCAAACTAAGTTACTCGTGGGTAACCTGCGTGCGCAACAGGTCCCTGGCTCCTGCGGGAACCGGCGGTACCAGTAACGTCGGTACCCATGAGCGAGGCTGTGATCCCTGCCGCACCCGCGGCCGCCACACATGAACCACTCCCGTTGACCGGCGAGCGGACCGTGCCCGGCATCGCCGAGGAGAACTACTGGTTCCGTCGGCACGAGATCGCCTACGCCCGCCTGATCGACCGCTGCGCCGGCCTGACCGTGCTCGAAGCGGGCTCGGGCGAGGGCTACGGCGCCGACATGATCGCCGGCGTGGCCGCGCGTGTCGTCGGAGTGGACTACGACGAGAGCGCCGTCGCGCACGTGCGCGCGCGCTACCCGCGCGTGGAGATGATCCAGGGCAACCTGGCCGCGTTGCCGCTCGAGGACGAATCCGTCGACGTGGTGGTGAATTTCCAGGTCATCGAGCATCTCTGGGACCAGGCGCAGTTCCTGCGCGAGTGCCTGCGGGTGCTGCGCCCGGGCGGGCAGCTGCTGATCAGCACGCCGAACCGGATCACCTTCTCCCCCGGCCGCGACACCCCGCTCAACCCCTTCCACACCCGCGAGCTCAATGCCGCCGAACTCACCGAACTGCTGGTGGAGGCCGGTTTCACGGTGTCGGAGATGCTGGGCGTGCACCACGGCGCGAGCCTGAAAGCGCTGGACGCCAAGCACGGTGGTTCGTTCATCGACGCCCAGATCGAGCGCGCGCTGGCCGGTGAGCCGTGGCCCGCCGAGCTCACCGCCGACGTCGCCGCGGTCACCGTCGACGATTTCGACCTGCGCGCCGGTGACATCGACGCCAGCCTGGACCTGGTGGCGATCGCCGAAAAGGCAAGGCGTTGACCGAAGTTCCGGGGCAGTTCACCCTCGTTCTGCATTCCCACCTGCCGTGGCTGGCCCATCACGGGCGCTGGCCGGTCGGCGAGGAATGGCTCTACCAGTCCTGGGCCGCGTCTTATCTGCCGCTGGTCCGAGTCCTGAAAAACCTTGCCGCCGAAGGACGTTCGCACCTGCTGAGCCTGGGCATCACCCCGGTGCTCGCGGCCCAGCTCGACGACCCACACTGCCTGGCCGGGATGCACCACTGGCTGGGCAACTGGCAGTTGCGCGCCGACGAGGCGTCGATGTCGGGGAATGTGGCGCTGGGCCGCCACGAACATCGGCTCGCGGCGACAGCGCTGACGGAATTCGAGCGCGACTGGCGCCACGGCGGGTCGCCGGTGTGGCGCTCGCTGATCGACGCCGACGCCATCGAATTGCTCGGCGGTCCGCTGGCCCATCCGTTCCAGCCGCTGCTGGACCCGCGCCTGCGGCAGTTCCAGCTCACCGAGGGCCTGGCCGACGCGCGGCAGCGCTGGGGGTCCACCCCGACCGGTATCTGGGCGCCCGAGTGCGGGTACACGCCCGGCATGGAGCTCGGTTACGACGCCGCCGGTGTGACGCATTTCATGGTCGACGGGCCCTCGCTGCGTGGCGACACGAGCCTCGGCAGGCCGGTGCGCGAGGCCGACGTGGTGGCCTTCGGCCGCGACCTCCAGGTGAGCTACCGGGTGTGGTCGCCCAAGCAGGGCTACCCGGGCCAGTCCGCGTACCGCGATTTCCACCACTACGACCACGCGACCGGGCTCAAGCCCTCCCGGGTCACCGGCAAAACGGTGGCCGGTCCTGACAAGGCCCCTTACGATCCCGAACTCGCCGCGACGGCGGTCACCCGCGATGTGGCCGACTTCGTCGAGACCGTGCGCGCGCGGCTCATCGAGGAGTCCGCGCGGATCGGGCGGCCCGCCCTCGTGGTGGCCGCCTTCGACACCGAACTGTTCGGCCACTGGTGGCACGAGGGACCGCAGTGGCTCGAGCAGGTGCTGCGCGCGCTGCCCGAGGCGGGAGTCACCGTGGGAACCCTCGCCGACGCCCGCGCCAACGGCTTCGTGGGCGAAGCGGTGCAGCTCAACGACTCGTCGTGGGGTTCGGGCAAGGACTGGCGGGTGTGGGCGGGCGACCAGGTCGCCGACCTCGTCGAGCTCAACGCCGAGGTCGTCCGGCTGGCGCTGGACACCCTCGACAAGACCCGCCGGGCCGATTCTCTGCGCGATCCGGTCGCCGACCAGTTGCTGCGCGAGGCCATCCTCACGGTCTCCAGCGACTGGGCGTTCATGGTCTCCAAGGACTCCGCCGCCGGCTACGCGCGCGACCGCGCGCACCAGCACGCGCACGCCGTGCGTGAACTCGCCGAGGCGATCGGAGCCGGTCAGTTCGCCAAAGCGGCCCGACTCGCGGCAGGATGGAGCGCGGCCGACGGATTCTTCCCGGGTCTGGACGCGCGGCGGTTGCCGAGCGCCGTCACCTCGGCCGCCGCTGAAGGATTCCGATGAAGATTTTGATGGTGTCGTGGGAGTACCCGCCGGTCGTGGTCGGCGGGCTCGGCAGGCATGTGCATCACCTGGCCGTGGAACTCGCCGCGGCCGGGCACGAGGTGGTCGTGCTCGCGCGCAGGCCGACGGGCACCGACTCGATCACCCATCCCACCCACTCCTACATCGCCGACGGCGTGCTGGTGGTGGCGGTGGCCGAGGACCCGCCGTGCTTCGACTTCGGCGAGGACATGCTGGCCTGGACGCTGGCCATGGGCCACGCGATGGTGCGCGCCGGGGTCGCCCTGGGCAAGCCGGGCGTCGGCGAGGGCTGGACCCCGGATGTCGTGCACGCGCACGACTGGCTGGTGGCGCACCCCTCGATCGCGCTGGCCGAGTTCTACGACGTGCCGCTGGTGGCCACCATCCACGCCACCGAGGCAGGCAGGCACAGCGGCTGGGTGTCGGGCCGGGTCAACAAGCAGGTGCACTCGGTGGAGTGGTGGCTCACCAACGAGGCCGACCAGCTCATCACCTGCTCGACCTCCATGCAGGACGAGGTGGAACGGCTCTACGGGCCCGAACTCTCGCCGATCACGGTGATCCGCAACGGTATCGATGTGGGCGCGTGGACCTTCCGGCCGCGCGCGCCGCGCTCCGGGCCGCCCAAGCTGCTGTATGTGGGCAGGCTCGAATACGAGAAGGGTGTGCAGGACGCCATCGCCGCGCTGCCGCGCATCCGCCGCGCCCATCCGGGCACCACGCTCACGATCGCCGGTGTCGGCACCCAGTTCGACTGGCTGCGTGAGCGCGCCCGGGTGCACCGGGTGGCGCGGGCGGTGAACTTCGTCGGCAGTCTGGGCCACGAGGAACTGCTCGGCTGGCTGCACGGCGCCGACGCGATCGTGCTGCCCAGCCGCTACGAGCCCTTCGGCATCGTCGCCCTCGAGGCCGCCGCCGCCGGGGTGCCGTTGATCGCCTCCACCGCCGGTGGACTCGGTGAGGCCGTGATCGACGGCGTCACCGGGGCCTCGTTCGAGCCCGCCGACGTGGACGGCATCGTCGACGCCGCCCGCGCCGTCCTCGACGACCCCGCCACCGCCCAGGACCGTGCCTTCACCGCCCGCGAACGGCTCACCGCCGATTTCGCGTGGGACGTGGTGGCCGCCGAGACCGCCCAGGTCTACTCGGCCGCCAAGCGCCGGGTGCGCACCTCGCTGGGCCGCCCCGACATCGTCGAGCGGCCGCTGCCCGAACGCGACCCCAAGTAGTTCGCCTGCTCCCCGCCGACCGGTCCGGTCGGCGGCGCACGATCGATTTCACCCGCAACGCATGACGCCGCCGCGTCGGCCCGGGCCTACCGTCACCGGTGACCAGCCCCGCCGCCGAAGGAGCCCGTGCCATGCCCTTGCAGCCGATCCCCGACCTCCCCGCCGCGACCATCGGCTTCCGCGCCGTCGGCACCGTCACCGCCGAGGACTACACCACCGTCCTCGACCCCGCCATCGAGTCGGCCCTGGAACACGAACAGCCGGTCAACCTCGTCTACGTCCTGGGCCCCGACTTCGACCGCTACTCCCTCGAGGCCCTCTGGCAGGACGCGAAACTGGTCCGCGTCCCCCGCAGCGCCTGGGGCCGCGTCGCCCTGGTCACCGACCACCGCGCCCTCGGCGAGGCCCTCCACCTGTTCCGCTTCCTGCTCCCCGCCGAAGTCCGCGTCTTCCCCACGTCCGCCGAGTCCGACGCCCTCGCCTGGATCGCCTGACCAGTACCCAGACGAGCCGGCTCGCCTATCGCCGACTTCACCCGGAACGTGTGAGGCACGGTGTGCCGAAGGGGATTTAGCGTCACGATGCGACGCGCGAACACCGCAGTTCAGGCGGACTACTCCACGAAAGAGGCAGCTGTGGCCGAGACGACGTCACCGTTGGTCGATCAGATCAACCAGGGCAACTGGCTGCCGCAGCAGGAAGCCGAGTCGCTGCGCGCGGAGCTGTACTACCAGCGAGCGGTGCACACGTACATGACGATGCAGCCGGCCTTGAACGTGATCGGCATGCGCGACGGCTCCGAACGGGCCTTCGGCCGCGGCTACCACATCCTCCCGATCTGGAAGGACCGGATGGACAGCCGCACCTGGGTACCCACGCCCAACGCGGATGTCATCTACTCGATGAACTACCTGGACCTGAAGCAGACCGGTCCGCTGGTCGTCGACGCTCCACCGAACGTGATCGGGATGTTCACCGATTTCTTTCAGCGCACGCTCACCGATGTCGGGGCGATCGGCCCGGACCGGGCCCGCGGCGGGTTGTACCTGCTGCTGCCGCCGAACTACGACGGCCACGTGCCCGGTGGCTACTACACCGTGACGTCTTCGACGTACAACGTCTTCCTGTTCTTCCGCACGGTCATGGGACAGGGTGCGGGCGAGCCGGACCCGTCGGTGGCTGTCGCACTCGCCGAACGCACGCGGATCTTCCCGCTCTGGATGCCGGAGAAGGACGTACCCGCCATGCAGTTCCCGAATGCCAGCGGCCGCCGCCTCGACATGATGTACCCGACCGACTTCACCTACTGGACCAAGTTGAAGGACTTCGTCGACTACGAACCGGTCGCCGCGATCGATCCGGAACTGCGCGGGGTGCTGGCCTCGATCGGGATCGTCAAGGGCGAGCCGTTCGAACCCGACGACTGGCAGCGCGCCGCCCTGAACCGCGCGCTCACCGACGCGCCACGCATGATTCTGGCGCTGGCACAGCTCGGCCGCGACGACGACCGCAACTACTACTACGACGACCGGCGCTGGCAGGTCGCCTGGGCCGGCGGCACAGCCGAATGGATGCAGGAGAGCTACCTCGACATCAACACACGAGCGCGGTTCTTCCAGTACGCCTACTCGTCCGCACCCGCCATGAACATCCATTCGACCGGCGCCGGATCGAAGTACCCCTTCACCTACCACGACGCCGACGGCGAATTCCTCGACGGCAGCCACACCTACAAGCTGCACCTGCCCCCGGACATCCCCGCGGCACTGTTCTGGGCGACCACCGCCTACAACATCACCGACGGCACCATGCCCGAAACCCCCCAGCTGCTGCCCTCGACCAACGGCTACTACGACATCCCGCCCAACGAGGACGGCTCGATCGACATCTGGTTCGGTCCGCGCCTGCCCGACGGGGTGGTCGACGCGGCCTTCGTCGAAACCGTTCCCGGCCGCCACTTCATCGTCGCGCTGCGGTTGTACGGCACCGAAGTCGCCTTCTACGACCAGACCTGGCGGCCCGACGATCTGGTCAAGGTCGAGTAGCCGGCTCAGGCCGGGTGGATGCCGCCGCCGTGGTAGCGGGTGGCGGCGTTCCAGAGGAAGAAGCTGTCGATGCCCGCGTCGCGGGTGGCGGCTATCTGGGCGGCGATCTCGGCGTCGGAGTAGGTGACGCCGAGGCTGAAGTCCTGGAGCCAGGGGATGACGGCGGCGCCGGTGCCCGCGGTGGCGGTCTGGAAGTCGCGCAGGGAGCGCAGGACGATGTCGTAGGGCTGGGCGTTGGGGTTGGCGACGCCGTATTCGCCGGAGTTCCAGTGCGAGGGGTAGATCATGGGGGCCACGTAGTCGACGCTGCGGGCGATGAGCGGGATGTCCTGGGCGATCTGGTCGGGGCGGGTGGCGGCGATGCCGTAGACGGCGGCACTCAGGTGCGCGCCCGCGCTGTGCACCGGGTAGCGGCTCTGGGCGAGGAAGTCGGCGACGGCCGTGGTGGGGGTGCCGGTGAGACCGGCGAAGTGCATGCTCGACAGGCTGCCGTCGGGGCGGCGCACGTAGTCGTACATGATGCCGTCGAAACCGAGGCGGGCGCCTTCCACCGCGAGATCGATGTTGTAGCGGCGCACCTCGTCGTTGGCCACATTGGTGAAGGCGATCGGGCCATAGTGGCTGGAATACGGCTGCCCGGAGGGGTTCTGGACGACCCAGTCGGGTCGGCCGTTGTGCCAGGCCCACGCGGCGACGGTCGGATCACGGAAGGCGACGATGCGCCCGACCACCCGCAGGCCGAGATCGTGCAGTTGCTTCAGCGCCGAGGGCGCGTCGTAGATCGCGGCGACCGCGCCGGATTCGCGGGCCAGCGGCACCTGCGAGTCGTAGCCGACGACGCCGTCCTCGTCCTTGATGTCGAGTTGCACGGTGTCGATGCGGCCCTGCCTGGCCAGGTCGAGCACCGCCTCGCGCAACCCCTCGTGTGACCAGGCGTGCGCGGTGACGTGCACCGCCCGCATCCGCGGCAGCGCCGTCGCGGTGACCACCGTGCTGCGGCTCTCGTTGCCCGCCGCGTCCACCGCGACGACCTCGAGCGCGGGCGCCCACGGCACCGAGAGTTCGAAGGCACCGTCCGGACCGGGCGTGGCGCTCACCTCACCGACCGACACCCGCTGCGCGTCGGCGGCGGTGCCGCGCAACACGACCGGCGCGCGATAGGAACCGGGTTCGGCGGGCGCGACCTGAAGCATCGGCGCCAGGGCGTCCGCGGCGGGCATCCCCGCCGATCTGCTCAGCGCGAATCCGGCCACCAGTGCCACCACGACCGCCGCGAGGACGGCGCCGCAGGCGATCGTCGCCCCTCGCCGTCGCGTGACCGACCCGAGCCGCAATCCCAACGCCCACACCGCCTTCCGGTCCATCCGTCAGGCCACTATCCCGCAGACCGGGCGCGCACCGACGGATATTCGAAGATCGCAGGAAAACCTCGGCCGCCCCGTAACATTGCCCCGATGGCGGGTGGTCCGACGACGGTACTCCGAGTTCTGCTGCTCCTCGCGGTGACACTCACGGCATGCACCGCGGAAAACGCGGCGGCGCCCGTCGAGCCGTCCGCGGCACCCGCGCCGGTGCCCGCCGCACCGCCCGATCCGGCCGCGGTCGCCGCCAATGAACTGGGTCTGGTTCCGGTGCTGATGTACCACCAGATCACCGCGAATCCGGCGGGCGAGTACGACCAGACCCCTGCCGAGTTCCGCGCCGAACTCGAACGGCTGTATAGGGAGAACTACCGTCCGGTCACCGCCGCGCAGTATGTCTCCGGCGAGATCGACCTCCCCGCCGGAACCCACCCCGTGGTACTCACCTTCGACGACTCCACCGACAGCCAGCTCGCCTTCACCGCCACCGGCGACATCGCCCCCGACAGCGCGGCGGGCATCCTCGCCGAATTCGCCACGCGCTACCCGGATTTCCGTCCGGTCGCCACCTTCTACGTCAACAACGAGCCCTTCGGCGCCGACCCGCGCGCGCTGCCCTGGCTGACCGCGCACGGGCACGAGATCGGCGCGCACACCGCCGACCACGCCGACCTGGCGAGCCTGGACGCCGAGGGCGTGCAGCGTCAGCTGGTGCGGAACGTGCGCGCGATCGCCGCGGCCGCGCCGTCGGTCACCGTGCGTACCATGGCCCTCCCGCTGGGCATCCACCCCCGCGACCACGCCCTGACGCGCGCGGGCAGCTGGGACGGAACGGCCTACACCTTCGACGCGGTGATGCTGGTCGGCGCCAATCCCGCCCCGGCCCCGTTCGGCCCGCTGGACCCCGGCGGCATCCCGCGCATCCGTTCCGGCCGCGGCGCGGTCCCGTTCGACTCGGCCTACTGGCTGGACTGGCTGGCCGCCCACCCCGAACAGCGCTACACCGCCGACGGCGACCCGGCGCGCGTCTCCTTCCCCCGGCAGCTCGCCGGCGACCTCGACGCCCGCTGGTCGGCCCCCGCCAACCCGTACTGAGCTCAGACCTCCGGGGCGAAGGCGAAGATCTCGCCGAGGCGGGTGGCGACCACGACCTCGCCCTCGGGGCCGATCGACGGGCCGTTGACGGTGCCGGTGGCGTCGGGGAGGTGGTCGGAGTCGAGGGTCTCGCCGGTGGTGGTGTCGAAGGTGATGAGGTTGAGGCCCGCGCCGATGGCCGCGACGGTGTAGCCGACACCGCCGGTGGTGAGGGCGGGGGTGCCGCGCAGGGCGAGATCCTTGCGTTCCCAGACGAGTTCGGCGGCCTCGCCGGTGTCGCGCAGGGCCGTCAGGTGGCCGTCGTCGCCCGCGGGGACGATCAGGCCGTCGGCGAGCGCGATGCCGCCGCGCGGGGTCCAGCCCAGCGCGTGGGTCCAGCGGGTGCTGCCGTCCTCGGTGTCGACCGCGATGAGCCTGCCGCTGTTGTCACCGAGGTAGACGGTGTCGCCGTCGGCGGAGAGGGTGGGGCTGGTGGCGCTGCCGCCGGTGAGCATCTCCGCGCTCCAGTCCTGGGTCACCTTGCCGTCGGCGTAGCGCATCGCGCGCAGGGCGGCGGCGGCCTTGCCGGGCTCCCAGACGGTGACGTAGAAGCGGCCGGTGGCCGGATCGACGGCGGTGGTGTTGGCGACCGCGCAGCGCGGGCCGCCGGTCTCGCAGTCGTCGAGGCCGTCACCGGAGGCGGGCCTGGTCAGGCCGGGGAACTGCAGGAAATCGGGCTCGCCGAGCAGTTGCAGGGTGGGCACCTCGCGGCCGCCGGTCTGGCGACTGAGCACGTCGACCTGGCCGGACTGGGTCACCGTGAGGACCTTGCCGTCACCGGTGAACTGGATCGCCACCGGCACCCCGGCCACCGGCGTGCGCCAACGCGGCTGGCCGAGGTAGTTGAACGAGTTCACCGCGCCGTCGTCGCCGACGTAGACATTGCTCACCCCGTCGACCACGGTCGGCGCCTGGATCGTCGAGGGTCCGAGCTGATTGCAGAAGCGCTTGCGGCCGGTGCGCATCTGATAGGAGAAGACCGCGCAGTTCGCGGTGCTCGTGGTGACGAACATCTGGCCCTCGGGACCGATGGTCAACGGCTGAGCGATCGGCCCGCCGACCGGCCGTGACCAGCGCAGCGCCACCTCCTTCGCGCCGTCGAGGGGGGCGGCACCGGTATTGCCGCCGTCGTGATGCACGGCGGGCCAGCCCTTTCCGGCACCGACGGTGATGTCGTCCACATCGGTTCCGCACCCGGCCAGCGCCACCACTCCGGCGGCAGCGAGCGAGGCAACGACGCGAGTCCGGGTTCGCACCTGCTGATCTCCCTGGGTAATCGGGGTAGGGCACTGTTGGTGTGCGCTGACGAAAGTACTCTGTGTACCCGATGACCGAATCCCCGGGTGGCAGGCCCGGCGGATCACGACGGGAGAGTACTTCGTGACGAGCATGTGGGGTGCGCCACTGAGCGCGCGCTGGCGTGGATCGCGCCGCAGGGATCCGCAGCAGGCCCGCTTCCTGACCAGGGACTCGTTGCGCTGGGTGCTCGCCAACCGCGCCTACACCCCGTGGTACCTGGTCCGCTACTACCGGCTGGCGAAGTTCCGCCTGGCCAACCCACACATCGTGCTGCGCGGGATGGTCTTCCTCGGCCGCAATGTGGAGATCCACGCGACCCCCGGCTTCGCCCGCATGGAGATCGGCCGCTGGGTGCACATCGGCGACGGCAACGCCATCCGCTGCCACGAGGGTTCGCTGCGCATCGGCGACAAGGTGGTGTTCGGCAAGGACAATGTCGTCAACACCTACCTCGACATCGAGATCGGCGAATCCACCCTGGTCGCCGACTGGTGCTACATCTGCGACTTCGACCACAAGATGGACGACATCACCCTGCCCATCAAGGACCAGGGCATCGTCAAGAGCCCTGTCCGGATCGGCCCGGACACCTGGATCGCGGCGAAGGTGACCGTGCTGCGCGACACCCGGGTGGGTCGCGGCTGTGTACTCGGCGCCCACGCCGTGGTGCGCGGGGACGTGCCCGACTACAGCATCGCCGTCGGCGCGCCCGCCAAGGTCGTCAAGAACCGCAAGGTCGCCTGGGACGCCACCGCCGAGGAACGCGCCGCCTACCTGGCCGCCCTGGCCGACATCGAGCGCAAGAAGAACGCCGCCGCCGAGGCCTGATCCGCCGGGCCGGTGACGGTCGTGGAGTCTGTCGGTGGGTGTGGGTAGCGTCGGCGGCGTGGAGAGCTATGCGGCGCTGCTGCGCGGGATCATGCCCACCAACCCGAACATGAAGAACGAGAAGCTGCGCGGGGTGTTCGAGGGACTCGGTTTCGACCGGGTCGCCTCCGTGCTGAGCAGCGGCAATATCGTCTTCCGCACCGGCGACGACCCGGCCGACCTGGAGGATCACATCCAGCAGGGCCTGGTCACCGAGCTGGGCATCCCCGGCGGCACCATCGTCCGCAGCCACGCCGTGCTGCGCGCCCTGCTCGACCGCGACCCGTTCGAGGGCCTGCCCCACGAACGCGGCTCCTACCTCACCGTCACCTTCTTCAAGCACGAGATGCGTGACGCCGACACCACCGCCTTCACCGACGACCCGCTCACCCGCGTCATCGGCTACGACCCCGAGGCCCGCGCCTTCCTCACCGTCATCGACAACAGCACCGGCGCGACCCCCGACTTCATGGCCCGCCTGGACAAGACCTACGGCAAGGACATCACCACCCGCACCTGGCTCACGGTGCAACGGGTGGTGAAGAAGATCGAGGGCTAGAGCCCGCCCAGGGCGATGCGGGCCTGGTCGACCTCGGCGCGCAGGGGGTCTTCGGAGGGGTCGTCGGCTTCGGGTGGGGCGGGGTCGGTCGGGTAGTCGCGGACTTCGGAGTCCACGCCGTCGAGGATCCAGGCGAAGTCCTCGCCGACCTGTTCGCCGTCGGCGGTGGCGAGGCGGCGGGCGGACCGCCATTCGGTGAGGAAGTCGGCGCGGGTCATCTCGCCATCGGCGTAGGTTTCCATCAGGGTGAGTTGCTCGGCGACGGCGCTGTCGTCGTCGACATCGGCGGGGGTGTGCCAGACGGTCATCGGGGGCCTTTCGGAGTGTCGTAGTGGGTGGCGAAGGCGGTGGCGCGGTCGCGTAGGGCGGTGCGCAGGGCCGGTGGGGACAGGGCTTCGGCGGCCGTGCCGAGCTGCCACAGGGCCCATTCGGCGTGCCGGGCGTCCTGGAAGGTGACCTCGAGGCGCAGCAGGCCGTCGGGGGTGGGTTCTTCGGCGAGCACGGCCAATGCGGTGCCGACGAGTTCCTCGCGGCGCGCGGGGGCGAGCAGGAGTTCGACGGTGAGCTGCGCGCCACCGGCACGGAAACGGGTGCTGCGGTCCTGCCAGGCGCGGTCCAGGTCGACGCGGGCCGGGCGCTGGGCCGGTTCCGCCAGTTCCTCGGCGGCGTGCACCCGGGCCAGCCGGTAGGTGCGGTCCTCGCCGGATCGGGTGGCCAGCAGGTAGCCCTGGTCGCGGACGACGACCAGGCCGATCGGGTCGACGGTGCGCCACCGCGGCGGCTGGTCGACGGCCGCGTAGTGGATGCGCAGCTTGTGACCGGCCAGGACCGCGCGCCGGATCTCGGCCAGGATCGCGACGGGCACCTCCTCGACGACCTGTTTGCGGGCCAGCAGATCCGCTTCGGGTTCGATGAGCAGCCGCTGCGCCACATCGGTGGCGGTGTCGCGATAGCTCTCGGGCAGCGCGTCGACCACCTTGAGCATGGCCGAGGCCAGCGCCGAGCCGAGCCCGAAAGCCTGGGCGCCCCGGCGTGATCCGGCGATCAGCAGGGCCAGGGCCTCATCGTGGTTGAGGCCGGTGAGTTCGGTGCGGAAACCCGGCAGCAGGGCGAAACCGCCGTGCCTGCCGCGTTCGGTGTAGACGGGCACCCCGGCCGTCGACAGCGCCTCGATATCGCGCAGGACGGTGCGCGTCGACACCTCCAGTTCGGCGGCCAGCTCGGCCGCTGTCAGCCTGCCGCGCCGGCGCAGCAGCAGCACCAGCGCCACCAATCTGTCCGCGCGCACACCGGAAAAACTAGCACCGAATACACGACACAAGATGTCGTGATTCGCTGTGAGGCTTGCTGCTACGACGTCGAGGGACGTCGGTCACCGAATCGAATGGAGCTGATGTGGCAGCGCAACGTACGGCCGTCAACCCTGTGGACTGGTCGCTCGAGCTGGGGTTCAACCAGGGCGAGCTCGTCATCGGGGCGACCCGCACCCTGTACTGCTCGGGACAGACGGCCATGAACGCCGAGGGCAAGCCCGAACACCCCGACGACCTGCCCGCCCAGCTGGCCCTGAGCCTGGACAACGTCGAAGCCGTCCTCACCGAGGCGGGCATGACCCTCACGAACCTGGTCCGCCTCAACGTCTACACCACCGACGTGGACCTGCTCTTCCAGCACTACGGCGTCCTCGCCGCCCGCCTCGCCACCGCGGGCGCGGCCCCGGCCACCACCATGCTCGGCGTCACCCGCCTGGCCATCCCCGGCCAACTCATCGAACTCGAGGCCACCGCCGTCGACTGACCCACCCCCGCCGCCTCCACACCCGGAGGCGGCGGTCCGGCCGCCGTGCTCGTCAGGCGCGCGACGGGGCGCTCGCCGTGCACAGGAAGGCGACGCCGGTGCGGCCGATGCGGGTGATCACCAGGGTGTACGGGTGGGAGCCGCGGAGTTTGAGTTTTTTGCGCAGGGCGTCGGGGTCGAGGTCGATGCCGCGGACGAGGATTTCCAGGGAGCCGCAGTCGCGGCGGGACAGTTCCTGGCGGAGGGCTTTCTCGCGGAGGTCGAAGCGGTCTTCGATGCGGAAGCCGCGGACGCCGGGTGGGACGGTGTCGCCGGTGAGGTAGGCGATCTGTGGGTCCAGTTGCCAGAGGCCGTGTTTCGCGGCGTAGTGACGGACCAGGCCCGCGCGGACGATGGCGCCGTCGGGGTCGATGATCCAGTCGCCGGGGGCGCGGTCGGGGATGTCGTCGGGGTCGGTGTCGGTGAGCGTGGTCGCGCCGCCGTGGGAATCGAGGACGGTGGCACGGCGGGTGACACCGGGTTCGGTGAGGCCGGGCGACCACAGGCACGCCTCGCGCACCGCGCCGTCGAGGGAGACCACCTCGATCTCACCCGCCCAGCCGAGCCGGTCGAAATCCAGGCCGGGCGCGGACTTCACGGCGATGTCGCGGCCCGCGTAGGTGGCCAGCAGATCGGGCAGTGGCGGCTGGAGTTTGGCCGGATCGTAGGTGCGGCGGCCGTCGGCGCGCCGGGCCGGATCGGCGATGATCACGGTGTCATGGGAGGTGGGGGTGAGGGCGTCGGCCCTGGCCAGCACGACCGGCGCGATACCCAGGTTGTGCGCGGCGATGGCGAGGCGGACTTCGTCGAGATCGCTGCCGATGACCGCCGGGCAGGTGCGCGTGAGTTCGGCCAGCTCGGCGCCGATCGAACAGGTGACATCGTGGACCGCGCGACCGGCCAGCCGACCGGCCCGATGCCGGGCGACCAGCGCGGGCGTGGCCTGCTGCAAGGCGTCGTCGGTGAACAGCCAGCCACCGGACCCGGGCAGCTTGGCGACGGCCTTGCGCCGCAACCGCACCGTCTCGACGAGGGCGGCGGTGTGTTCGCCGTGGGTGCGGCGCACCTGCTCGATATCGCGCAGGTGCGTCGCGGGGGTCAGCTCCAGCCGGTCGACCTCGGCGAGCGCGGCACGGCCTGCCGCGCTGCCGAGATAGGCGATGTCGTCGCGGCCGAAGCGGTAGCCCACCTACTTCTGCGCGGCGCCCGGCTTCACGCCGGTGATCATCGCGTTGTAGAAGAACTCGCGGGGCACGACCTTGCGCAGGACGTTCTCGTCGAGCCAGCTCAGGCCCAGCCACGCGCGGTACTGCGCCATGCGGTAACCCACGGTCAGCTTCTCGTCGGGGACGGCGGCCTCGAAGGTGCGCACCGGCCAACCCCACAGGGCGGCGGCGAATTCCTCGGTGGTGGCCTTGACGTCCACGGCACCGGCCGACTTCGCCTTCTTCTCCAGCTCGCTGGGATCGAAGGTGTGCAGGTCGACGACGGCCTCGAGCGCGGCGGCGCGCGAGGACTCGTCCAGTTCGGTCTGCGGACGGCGCCAGCCGGACAGGAACGGCAGCTTGGTGACCTCGGTGGTCACCTTCCAGGTCACCTGGCCGAGCTTGCGGGCGTAGAAGTTGCCGACGGTGGTCGGTTCACCGGCGAACACGAAACGGCCGCCCGGCTTGAGCACGCGCAGGCACTCCTTGAGCGCCAGCTCCACGTCGGGGATGTGGTGCAGCACGGCGTGGCCGCAGACCAGGTCGAAGGTGTCGTCGTCGTAGGGGATGGTCTCGGCGTCGGCGACGCGGCCGTCGACATCGAGACCGAGGTTCTCGGCGTTGCGCAGCGCCACCTTCACCATGCCGGGCGAGAGGTCGGTGACCGAACCCGACTTGGCCACGCCGCCCTGCATGAGGTTCAGCAGGAAGAAGCCGGTGCCGCAGCCGAGCTCCAGGGCCCGCTCGTAGGGCAGCGGGGCGTCGCCCACGGCCAGGTCGAACCGGCCGCGCGCATACGCGATACAGCGCTCGTCATAGGAGATCGACCACTTGTCGTCGTAGGTCTCCGCTTCCCAGTCGTGATACAGGACCTGGGCGAGTTTGGTGTCCTTCAGCGCTGCTTCGACCTCGGCCTCGGTGGCATGCGGGTTCGGCGCCGGGTCATCGGGGTGGACCGTCATAACAGCACAGCGTAATAGGAGACCCTCAGCACGCGGTGAGCGGTCTTGTTTCCGGCCGTTCCACCTGGTCGGTCGACCGGGACTCCGCTCAATGGCCGGTGAACACCGCGCTGTTCGGGCCCTCGGCGGCGAAGGCGCGGGTGCCGGTGCGGGCGTCGTCGGTGTCGAACAGGGCCGACCATTCGGTGACCGCCGTGGAGTGGCCGTGCGGGCCCGCCTCGAACACCGCTTTCGCGGCCGCGAGGGCTCGGGGCGCGGCGGTGACGAACTGTTCGGCCCAGCGGCGGGCGGCGGTCAGGACGTCGTCGGGGGCGACGACCTCGTCGACCAGTCCGAGCGCGGCGGCCTCCTCGGCGTCGACGAAACGGCCGGTGTAGACGAGGTCCTTGGCCCGGCTCGCGCCGATCAGCTGGGTGAGCCTGCGGATGCCCGACAGCGGGATCAGCCCTGCCTTGATCTGCGGCAGGCCGAGCTTGACATTGTCGCCGATGATCCGGTGGTCGGCGCCCAGCGCCAGCTCGAGCCCGGCGCCGAGGCAGTAGCCGGTGATCGCGGCGACGGTCGGCTGCGGGACCCGGGTCAGGCAGCCCAGCGCGCTCTGCAGGTCGGCGGCCATGGCGGCGGCCTGCCCGGAGTCGAGCTCGGCGAGCTCGCGCATCTCGTCGCCCGCGCTGAAGACCCGCTCGTCACCGGAGACGATGAGCGCGGCCACCCCGGGATGCTGGGCCACCGTCGCCGCCGCGGCGGCCACCTCCCTGGCCAGCTGGGCGTCGACGAGGTTCAGCGGCGGACGATCGATGCGCAGCAGCGCGACGCCGCGAGCGGAGGGCTCGGCGGGCAGCTCGAGGGTGACGAATTCGGCCATGCGGCCAACCTACCGGCCGCCCAGTGCACCCAGCTGCGGCAGCTCCGCGAAATACCGGGCATTGTCGGGGAAGTCGGTGAGCGGCAGGCCGTCACCGGTGGGGGTGTAGGTGGGCATGATCGGGGTGATCGGCCGTTCGGCGGCCAGCACGGCGGCGGTGTCGGCGAATCCGCACAGGGCGTCGAGCTGCGACCAGGTGGGCGGCAGCAGCACGTGTTCGCCCGCCTTCCAGCTCGCCAGCGCGGCGCCGGGGCTCGCCCAGGCCACCCGGGCGGCCTCGGAGGTGGCGCCGTCGGCGCTCTGGCCCTGGGGCAGCACGGCGACGAAGAAGCGGGTGTCGTAGCGGCGCGGTTCGGCCACCGGGGTGATCCAGTTGGACCACGGACGCAGCAGATCGGCGCGCAGCACCAGCCCCTCGGCCGCCAGGAATTCGGCCAGCGAGAGTTCACGGCGCTCGAGCCTGCCGCGTGCCTCGCGGTAGTGGGTGGGGTCGTCGACGACGGTCTGCGCGGTCGGACCGGCCAGCAGCACGCCGCATTCCTCGAAGGTCTCGCGCACGGCCGCGGCGACCAGCGCCTGCGCGGCCGGTTCGTCGGTGCCGAAACGCTGGGCCCACCAGTCCGGCCCTGGCCCGGCCCAGGCGATGTCGGCGGTGGCGTCGGTGCGGTCGACCCCGCCGCCGGGGAACACGGTCATCCCACCGGCGAAGGCCATGCCCTTGACCCGCTGCTGAAGGAAGACTTCCAGGCCCGCGTCGCCGTCGCGCACCAGAATCACCGTCGACGCGTCCCGCACGGGCACCCCGGACTCACTCATACCGTTCCTCTCCACCTGCGCGCACCCGCGACGACCTGGGGCCGTGCCTGGTGTGCTCGGGCCGGTGCGCCGATGCACCGGCCTGTCTGCACCCTAACGCCCGCTTGGTTCGCCACGGTAACGGTTCAGGCGCGCGCGACCCGGCTTCCCGCTCAGTGGACGGTTCAGCCCGCCTGCGCGGTTCAGGCCCGGCGGTGCTGACCCGCCCGCCGCGCCCGCCGGGCGAACCAGCGCCCGTCGACCCGGTCCAGCGCGATGGACTGACTGAAGGCGGCGCTGAGATTGGCGGCGGTGAGCACGTCCTCGAGCAGGCCCTGGCTCACCACCTCCCCTTCCTTGAGCAACAGCGCGTGGGTGAAGCCCGGCGGGATCTCCTCGACGTGGTGGGTCACCAGGACCATGGCGGGCGCGTCGGGGTCGGCGGCCAGATTGCCCAGGCGTTCGACGAGCTCCTCGCGGCCGCCGAGGTCCAGGCCCGCGGCGGGTTCGTCGAGCAGCAGCAGTTCCGGGTCGGTCATCAGGGCGCGGGCGATCAGCACGCGCTTGCGCTCGCCCTCGGACAGGGTGCCGTAGGTGCGGTCGGAAAGGTGTTCGGCGCCCAGGGTTTCCAGCATGTCGACGGCGCGTTCGGTGTCGATGCGGTCGTAGCGCTCGCGCCAGCGGCCCAGCACCGCGTACCCGGCCGAGACCACCAGGTCGCTGACCTTCTCGTCGACGGGGATGCGGCTGGCCACCGCCGCCGAGGACAGGCCGATGCGCGGGCGCAGTTCGGTGACGTCGACGCGACCGAGCGTCTCGCCCAACAGGTTCGCCGCGCCGGAGGTGGGATGGATCTCGGCGGCGGCCATTCTCAGCAGCGAGGTCTTGCCCGCCCCGTTGGGGCCGAGCACCACCCAGCGTTCGTCGAGCTCGACCTGCCAGGTCACCGGGCCGACGAGCGTTCGGCCCGCGCGGCGGATGGTGACGTCGGAGAAGTCGATGAGCAGATCGGGATCGGGATCGGGTTGCGACACGCGCTCCATCTTGGCCCACCCGGGCACTTTGCGGAACGACCGGCCCGGGTCGGATTCACGCGACCGGGTCACACGGTGCGCGGAGCTCGTCGCGCGCGTGTCGGCCGGGTCAGCGTGCGGCGGGTACCGCGATCACCGTCATCGAACCCGGTGCCACTTCGGTGAATCCGGCGTCACGCACCGCGACCGCGCGGCCCGCAGCCACCTCGGCGGTGAGCCGGGCCCACCGTTCGGGATCGGCGTCGCGCACCGCGCAGCGCAACTCGCGCGCGGCCCAGTCCTCGACCGTGTCGAGGGGCAGCGCACCGGCCAGCAGCATGCTCGCGTGCCCCACCTGCGCGGCGGCCTTGCCGACCGACATCTCCAGCGCCGCGTTCACCCACAGCACGGGCAGGGTGGGGTCGGCCGGTCCCGGCTCGTCGTGTTCGAGATCGGTGCCGCCGATCTGGAGTCTGCGTACGCGCGGGTCGATCTCGCCGACCGGTCCGGGGACGAACGCGCGGGCCTGCGCGCCGTCGACCTCGACGGTCACCCCGTCGACCTCCCCCGCGGCCACCCACTGCGCGCCTCTGGCCCGGCGCGCGACCTTCCTGATCCGCGACCGCTTCCACGCCAGATACCGCGACTCCCATTCCCCGTCCGGCCCCGATCGCGGGTCCAGGCACACGGCCAGCGCCGACGCGGCCGCGGCGGCCAGCAGGGCGCTGCGCGCGGGCGGGTCGGTCTTGGGGATGTGCAGCACCATCTGCATGGCCTGCACCAGGGCCGGGTCGGCCGGGTCGCCCGCGCCGCCGTACCCCCGGGCGAGTTCGGCGTGCAGCGCGGCGAAGGTGTCGGGGGCGTCCACGGTGCCGGTCGATTCGTCGCTCATCGTCGGATCAGCCTAATCGAACCGGACGGACGCTCACTTCACCTGGACGTCGAGGAAGAAGGCCGGGGCGGGCCGCACCGGCGCCTTGTTGGCCGGGCTGTAGCTGTATTGGAGGGCGGTATCGCCGGGCTGGACCGTCCGGTAACGCCAGATCGTGGCATTGCCGTCGGCCACCGGACCGCCGTCGGCCACCAGGATGCCCGCCTCGAAGTTCACCACCGCCCACTGGTCCGTGGAATCGGGCGACTGCGGTAATCGCACGTGCAGGCGGCGCCCGACGGGCATCACCACCGTGCCCCCGTTGACGGTCTGGTCGATCAGCACCGGCGGCGCCGGATCGGCGGGCTGGTACTCCGGCAGGACCACCGACGTGGGTTCCGGATCGTCGCCGCCACAGCCCGCGGTCAGCGCGCCCAGACTCGCCACGGTGACCAGCACGAACAAAGTCCTACCCACCGCAGCCTCCCAGTGACGAACAGTGACGACGACGCGGAACACCTCGTCGTCACTCTACGTCCCGGCAGTCTCGTTTCGGCGTCAGCGACCGAGCAGCGGCACCCGTCGCACGCCGCCGTCGCGGGCGTCGGCGGCCTCGACCTCGTCGCGGGTGACGCCGAGGATGAACAGCACCGCGTCCAGATACGGATGCGACAGCGCCGTGTCGGCCACCTCGCGCAGCGCGGGCTTGGCGTTGAACGCCACGCCGAGCCCGGCGGCATTGAGCATGTCGATGTCGTTGGCGCCGTCACCGACCGCGACGGTCTGCTCCATCGGCACGCCCGCGTCGGCGGCGAACTTGCGCAGCGCGGTGGCCTTGAACGCCCGGTCGACGATCTCGCCGACCACCCGGCCGGTGAGCTTGCCGTCGACGATCTCGAGGGTGTTGGCCTGCACGAAGTCGAGTTCCAGCTCGTGCGCGAGCGGCTCGATGACCTGCCGGAACCCACCGGAGACCACCCCGCAGCGGAAACCGATGCGGCGCAGCGTGCGGATGGTGGTGCGGGCGCCGGGGGTGAGCTCGATGCGGTCGGCGACCTCGTCGATCACCGAGGCGTCCAGGCCCTCGAGCGTGGCCACCCGCTGACGCAGCGACTCGGCGAAGTCGAGCTCACCGCGCATGGCCGCCTCGGTGACCTCGCGGACCTGCTCCTCGACCCCGGCGTGCGCGGCCAGCATCTCGATGACCTCGCCCTGGATGAGCGTGGAGTCCACGTCGAAGACGATGAGCCGCTTGGCCCGCCGGGCCAGGCCCGCGCGTTCCACCGCGATGTCGACCTGTTCGGCGACGGCCACGTCGGCCAGCGCGGTGCGCAGCCGGGAGTCGGTGTCGGCGCCGGTGTCGGTCGCGGTGACCATGAGTTCCATGCCGGTCACCGGGTAGTCGGCGATGCCGCGGATGGTGTCGATATTGGCGCCGAGGGCGGCCAGGATGCGCGAGATGGCGCTGAAGGCGTGCGCGGTGACCGGGGCGCCCAGCACGACGACGGCGTGCGTGGACATCGGCGGCTTGCCGATCTGCGCGTCGACGGAGACGTCGACCTGCATGCCGACGGTGTTCATCGCCTCTTCGAGGTCGTCCTGCAACGCCTCGGGGTCGTTGGGGCACGACACCAGCACGCCGAGGGTCAGCCGCCCCCGGATGACGACCTGCTCGACATCGAGCAGGCTCACCTGATGCTTGGACAGCGCCGTCAGTAGGACCGACGTGACGCCGGGCCGGTCGGGGCCGGTGACGGTCACGAGAACTGTGGTGTCGGCCAAGTCGATCTGCTCCGTTCGATTACCCACAAAAAGAGTGTGCACCTGCTGGTCACCCAGCAGGTGCACACCCTGGTCTTACGGTGTTTCCTACTTCTTCGCGAGCGCGCCTTCGCCGGCGTGCGCGTTGTGCTTACCCGAACCCCAGCCGACGTGCGCTTCGGCCTTCATGCGCTCGACCATGTGCGGGTAGTGCAGCTCGAACGCGGGACGCTCCGAACGGATGCGCGGCAGCTCGTAGAAGTTGTGGCGCGGCGGCGGGCAGGTGGTGGCCCACTCCAGGGAGTTGCCGTAGCCCCACGGATCGTCCACGGTGACGACCTCGCCGTAACGGTAGCTCTTGAACGTGTTCCACACGAACGGCAGCATCGACGAGCCCAGGATGAAGGCACCGATGGTGGAGATGGTGTTCAGCGTGGTGAAGCCGTCGCTGGGCAGGTAGTCGGCGTAGCGACGCGGCATGCCCTCGGCACCCAGCCAGTGCTGCACCAGGAAGGTGGTGTGGAAGCCGACGAAGGTGGTCCAGAAGTGCCACTTCGCGAGGCGCTCGTCCATCATGCGGCCGGTGATCTTCGGGAACCAGAAGTAGATACCCGCGAAGGTGGCGAACACGATGGTGCCGAAGAGCACGTAGTGGAAGTGCGCGACGACGAAGTACGAGTCGGTGACGTGGAAGTCCAGCGGCGGCGAGGCCAGGATGACGCCCGACAGACCACCGAAGAGGAAGGTCACCAGGAAGCCGATCGACCACAGCATCGGTGATTCGAACGTCAGCTGACCGCGCCACATGGTGCCGATCCAGTTGAAGAACTTCACACCGGTCGGGACCGCGATGAGGAAGGTCATGAAGGAGAAGTACGGCAGCAGCACCGCGCCGGTGGCGTACATGTGGTGCGCCCACACCGCGATCGACAGCGCCGCGATACCCAGCGTCGCGTAGACCAGCGTGGTGTAACCGAAGATCGGCTTACGGCTGAAGACCGGGAAGATCTCGGAGACGATGCCGAAGAACGGCAGCGCGATGATGTAGACCTCGGGGTGGCCGAAGAACCAGAACAGGTGCTGGTAGAGCAGGATGCCGCCGGTGGCCGGGTCGTAGATGTGGCCGCCCAGGTGGCGGTCGTAGGCCAGACCGAACAGCGCCGCGGTGAGCAGCGGGAAGGCCAGCAGCACCAGGACCGAGGTCACCGCGATGTTCCAGGTGAAGATCGGCATGCGGAACATGGTCATACCGGGCGCGCGCAGGCAGACCACGGTGGTGAGCATGTTGACACCACCGAGGATGGTGCCCAGACCGGAGACGGCCAGGCCCAGGATCCACAGGTCGGTGCCGACACCGGGCGAGTGCAGGATGTCGGTCAGCGGCACGTACGCCGTCCAGCCGAAGTCCGCCGCGCCACCGGGGGTCACGAAGCCCGCGGTCGCCATGGTGCCGCCGAACAGGTACAGCCAGTAGCTGAACGCGTTCAGGCGCGGGAAGGCGACGTCGGGGGCGCCGATCTGCAGCGGCAGGATGATGTTGGCGAAGCCGAACACGATCGCGGTCGCGTAGAACAGCAGCATGATCGTGCCGTGCATGGTGAACAGCTGGTTGAACTGCTCGGGCGAGAGGAACTGCAGACCCGGGCGTGCCAGCTCGGCGCGCATGAGCAGCGCCATGAGACCGCCGACCAGGAAGAAGCTGATCGCCGTCACCAGGTACATGGTGCCGAGCACCTTGGGGTCGGTGGTGGTGACCGCCTTGTAGAGGAACGAGCCCTTCGGCCCGGTCCGGGCCGGATACGGTCGAGTCGCTTCCAACTGAGGGACTGGCCTGGGCTCTACCGCAGTCACTGATCCTCCTGAAGATGCCTGTACGTCACTCGCAGCGTCGGCCCCGCCTCGGGAGGACAGCAGCAGACATGCGTTGAAGTGATCGTAAACCGTGCTGCCGCAGCATTCCGCGCGGGTCCTACTCTGTGTCGTATTCGGCGCGCCGTAGACGGCGGGCCGAGGACCGTCTCGATCTTCCTCCGCAGGTCCGGCGGGTGCAACGGTTGGCGGCGATGACTTTTCGGCCTTCGGCGCGTCATGATCGATGACGGTGCGCACCGTGCCCACCGCCTCTGTCGAACCACCTGTCGAACCGAGGAGTCCGCTATGACCATCACCTCCAAGCCCGGCGATCCCGTCTGGGCCGACCTCTACACCGCCGACCTGGACCGCGCGATCGCCTTCTACGGCGAACTGTTCGGCTGGACCGCCGAGCGCGGCGGCCCGGAGTTCGGTGGCTACACCACCCTGAGCAAGGACGGCCGGGCCGTGGCCGGGGCGATGGCCAGGCTGGAGGACCCCGCCGACGTCTACCCCGACCGGTGGACGGTCTACCTGTCCTCCCCGGACGCGGCGGTGACCGTCGCCAAGGCGAGCGAGGCGGGCGGCCAGGTGTTCGTGGCGCCGATGGCGGTCGCCGATATCGGCACGATGGCCGTGCTCGCCGATGTCGGCGGGGTGGGCGTTGGTGTCTGGCAGGCGGCCTCCTTCGGCGGGTTCGAGGCCAGGGGCACGGTCGCCGACGGCACCTGGTCCGACCATGTCGGGGTGCCGTCCTGGTTCGAGCTGATGACGCGCTCCTACGAGCCCTCGCTGGCCTTCTACCGGGACGTCTTCGGCTGGGACGACACCTTCACCGTCGCCGATTCCGACGAGTTCCGCTACACCACCCTGCACGCCACCTCCCCCATGCTCGGCGGTGTGATGGACGGCAGCGGGCACCTGCCCGAGGGCCTGCCGGGCGCGTGGACGATCTATTTCGGCGCCGACGACGTCGACAAGACGGCCGAGCAGGCGGTGGCGCTGGGCGGCGCGATCGTCTTCGAGCCGATGGACACCCCCTACGGCCGCCTGGCCGGGCTCACCGATGCCACCGGCGCGCATTTCAGCATCGGCGGCAACAAGCGCTGAGCGGTTCACCCACCTTGGGGTGGTATTCGCTCCCCCTGGGAGCGGCCACCCCACCGCTGGGGTCGCTGTCGGATCCCCCGCCCGGCGGCGAGGGTGGAGAGGTACAGAAAAACACCTCCCACCAGCCTCGAAGGGGACACACGATGAGCGCACCGGCCACCGCTTCCGCCCACAACGTCATCCAGCTGCCGCAGCGCGCGCCGGTCGCGAACGGCCGCCTCGCCGACGCCGATCTGGACCGCTGGGCCAATCGTCTGGCCCGGCTGCTGCTGGCCAGGGGCGCGACGGCAGGCGAGCGGATCGCGCTGGTGGTCGAGCCGCGGATCGAGGCGATCGTCGCCGAGGCGGCCGTGCGCAAGATCGGTGCGATCCCGGTGGCGGAGCACGCCCCCACGCCCCGATTCGGGATCACCGTCCGGGAGCACCGCCCCGCGCTGACCGACGCCGTGGACTGGCTGGTGCTCGACGATCGCGGCACGCTGCGCCACTACCTGGTGAGTTCGGACGCGCCGCTGTCGGGTGCCGATCTGCGCGCTGCTTCCTGATACCCCATTCCGATCCGCGCGCGACAGGTTCAGAATGGATCTGGAGCGCGGTACGCGGTCGGGGACACACGGTGATCCAGACATGAGAACACAGGTCCGCTCATGACCCAGACTTCTTCGCTCGCGCCGGACGCCGGCGCCGCCGAAGGTCCTTTCCCCCTGTCCGCCGCCCAGCGCGGCATCTGGTTCGCCCAGCACATCGCGGGCGACACCCCGATCTCGATCGCCCAGTACGTCGAGTTGCGCGGCGCGGTCGATCTCGGGCTGCTCACCACGGCGGTCCGGCGCACCGGGCGCGAGTTCGGCACCGGCTATCTGCGGATGGTGGAGGTCGACGGCCAGCCGTATCAGCTCGTCGACCCCACCCTCGACGCCGACATCACCGAGCTGGATCTGCGCGGCGAGCCCGACCCCGAGCGCGCCGCGCACGCCTGGATGCGCGCGGAGTACTCCGCCCCGCTGGACATCACCCGCGACCGCCTGGTCCGCCTGGCCATGCTGCGCGTCGGCGAGGACCGCTGGTTCTGGTATTCACGGATGCACCACATCGTGCTCGACGGCATGGGCGCGCTGGCCCTGGTCCAGCGCACCGGCGAGCTCTACAACGCCGCTCTCGAGGGCCGGGAGCCGCCGAAGGCCAAGGCCGAGCCGCTACAGAAGATCGTCGAGGCCGATCTGGCCTATCGCAGCTCCGACCGGTTCGCCGCCGACAGCGAGTACTGGCGCACGCACCTGGCCGAACTGGCCGATCCGGTGACCCTGGCCGGGCGCGCGGCCGCCGTCGACGGACATCCGCGCCGCGTCTCCGGCGATCTGCCCGCCGCCACCGCGACCCTGCTCGACGAGGTGGCCGCCGCGGTGAACTCCGGTGTCGCGCCGACGGTGGTGGCCGCGTTCGGCGCCTATCTGGCCGCGATGACGGGCGCGCCCGAGGTGGTGCTGAGCCTGCCGGTCTCGGCCCGCACCTCGGCCACGCTGCGCCGGTCCGGCGGCATGCTCGCCAATGTCGTCCCGCTGCGCGTCACCCTCGCGCCCGCCACCACGGTCGGCGCGGCGATCCTGGCGGTGCAGAGCGAGCTCACCGGCGCGCTGCGCAGGCAGCGGTACCGCCAGGAGGACATCGTCCGCGATCTGGGCTGGTCGATGGACGAGACGGCTTCGTTCGGTCCGGCCGTGAACCTGATGATGGTCGACACCCGGATCGCGCTCGGCCCGGTGGTCGGGCGCCTGCACGTGCTCACCTCGGGCCTGATCGACGACCTGTTCGTCAACCTGTATCCCGGTGTCGGTGGCGAGAGCACCCATATCGATCTCCAGGGCAACGGCAATCTCTACACCGACGCCGACCTGGCGGCCCACCACGCGCGCTTCCTGCGGTTCCTGCACCGCTTCCTGGCCGCCGGTCCCGACGCCCCGCTCTCGACGGTCCCGGTGCTCTCCGACACCGAGCAGGCTGTCTCGGTGCCCGCGCGCGGCCCGGCGGGCACCACCGCGCGCACCCTGCCGGAGATCCTGGCCGCGGGTGCCGCGCTCGACCCGAACGCCGTGGCGCTGTGCTGGGGCACCGGTGAGTCCATGACCTACCGCGCGGTCGACGAGTACACCAACCGCCTGGCCCGCCTCCTGATCGCCGCCGGTGCGGGCCCGGAACACGGTGTCGCGCTGTCGATTCCGCGGTCCCGGGAATCGGTGCTGGCCACCGTCGCCGTCGCCAAGACCGGTGCGCCCTTCGTGCCGGTCGATCCGAACTATCCCGCCGACCGCATCGAGCACATGCTCGACGACAGCGGTGTGGTCACCGGCCTGACCGTCCCGGAAGCCCGTTCGACACTGCCCGACCGGATCACCTGGCTGACCCTCGACGACGAGACCGTCGCCACCCAGGACCCCGCCCCGATCACCGACGCCGACCGCACCGCACCCCTGCACCTCGACCAGATCGCCTACGTCATCTACACCTCCGGCTCGACCGGCCTGCCCAAGGGTGTACTGGTCTCGCACCGGGGCCTGGCGAATCTGGCCACCGGCTCGGGTGCCGGTTTCGGGGTCGACGCCGATTCGGTGATCGCCCACGCGGTCTCCCCGAGTTTCGACATCTCCGTCGAGGAGATCCTGGTGACCCTCGCCGCCGGTGCCGCCCTCGCGATCGTCCCACCCTCGGCCTACGCGGGCGAGGACATGGCACAGGTCCTGCGCGCGCAAGGCGTCACCCATCTCAATGTCACCCCCGCCGTGGTCGGGTCGCTGGACCCGGCGACGCTGCCCGCGCTGCGCACCATCGTGGTCGGCGGCGACGCATGTCCACCGGAACTGGTGGCCAAGTGGACCGGTCGCGCCCTGCTCAACGGCTACGGCCCCACCGAGACCACGGTCACCACCACCCTCAGCGATCCCCTCGTCCCCGGCGCCCCCGTCACCATCGGCGGCCTGACCCGCGGCGTGTCGGGTCTGGTGCTCGACCCCTGGTTGCGCCCGGTCCCCGCGGGCACCGTCGGCGAGCTGTATCTCGCGGGCCCCGGTCTGGCGCGCGGCTATCACCGGCGCAGTGGGCTCACCGCGAGCCGGTTCGTCGCGAATCCGTACGCGCCCGGCGAGCGCCTCTACCGCACCGGCGACCTCGTCCGCTGGTCCGATCACACCGGCCGGTTCACCCTGGAATACCAGGGCCGCGGCGATTTCCAGGTGAAGGTGCGCGGCTTCCGCATCGAACTCGGGGAGATCGACGCCGCGCTGCAACGGCTGCCCGGCGTCGACTTCGCCCTCACGCTCGGCGTCGAGACCCCGGCGGGCGCCACCGCGCTCGCCTCCTATGTCACCGCCGAACCCGGCACCGAACTCCATCCGGAGGCGATCAAAGCGGCTGTCGGCGAACGGCTTCCGGCCTACATGGTGCCCGCGGTGGTCACCGTCCTCGACCGGGTGCCGCTCACTCCGCTCGGCAAGGTCGACCGAAAGGCCCTGCCCGCCCCGGATTTCCGCACCGAGACCGTCACCGGCCGTCCCCCGTCGACCCCGCGCGAAGAACTCCTCGCCGCCCTGTTCGCCGAGGTCCTCGGCGTGGACGCGGTCGGCGCCGACGACAGCTTCTTCGCCCTCGGCGGCGACAGCATCGTCTCCATCCAGCTGGTCTCGCGCGCCAAGGCCGCCGGCCTCACCTTCAGCGCCCGCGACGTCTTCGAACGCAAGACCGTGGCCGCCCTGGCCGCCGTCGCCACCGACACCCCGGTCCACATCGTCGACGAACTCCCCGGCGGCGGCACCGGCCCGATCACCCTCACCCCCATCGTCCACGCCATGCTCGACCACGACGCCCCCTGGCACCGCTACGCCCAGGCCGTCCTCATCGGCCTCCCCGAAGCAACCACCCGCGCGACTCTCACCGACGCCCTGCGCGTCCTGCTCGACCACCACGATGTCCTGCGATCCACCCTGCGTGGGTCACCCGGTGCCTGGACCTGGGAGATCGCCGAGAAGGGCACGATCGATCCGGCCGTGCTCGTCGACGTGGTGCCTGCGGATCACACTCCCGGTGCCCGTCCGCCCGGCGACGCGGAATCCGGCTCCGGGATGCCGACGGATGCCGACGTCGTCGAACAGGCGCTGCAACGCGCCGCCGACCAGCTCGATCCCTCGACCGGCAGCGTCGTACGCGTCGTCCTCCTCGAGCGCGCCGACGCCGCTCCCCTGTGCTGGTTGGTCCTGCACCACCTCGTCACCGACGGCGTCTCCTGGCGAATCCTGCTGCCCGACCTGGCCACCGCCGCCTATGGCGGCACCCTCGACCCGGTCGGCACCTCGTTCCGCCGCTGGGCACACAGCCAACCCCTGGAAGCCATCGCCAGGGCGGGCGAACTACCCACCTGGCAGCGCATCCTGACCACTCCCGACTCCCCGTTCAGCACAGAGCCTTTCGATCCCACCCGCGATGTGGTCGACACCATGGCGCAGTGCCGGTCGACGATCCCCGCCGACACCGCGCACGCCGTCGTCACCACCGTCCCCGAGCAATTCCATTGCGGCGCCGACGATGTCCTGCTGACCGCCCTCGCCCTCGCCGTGGCCCGATGGCGCGAACGTACCGCCACCCTGATCACCCTGGAAGGCCACGGCCGCGCCGAATCCCTCCTGCCCGGCGCCGATGTGGCCCGCACGGTGGGCTGGTTCACCAGCGTGTACCCCGTCGCCGTCGACCTGACCGGCATCGATGTCGGCGACGCCTTCACCGGCGGCCCGGCCGCGGGCGAGGCGATCAAGACCACGAAGGAACAGTTGCGCGCGATTCCCGATCGCGGAATCGGCTACGGCCTGCTGCGCTACCTCGACGGCGAGACCACAGCCGCTCTCGCCGATGCCCCGGTTCCCCAGCTGAGCTTCAACTATCTGGGCCGCGCCGTCACCGGCGAAGACCCTTGGCTGCCACAACGTTTCGCCGCCACCAACGACGACCGGGCACCCCTGGCGGCGACCGTCGATATCAATGCCGTCCGCACCGACGCGGGCCTCGAGGTCACCTGGGCCTACGCGAGCAGACTCCTCACCGAGGCCGACATCCGCGACCTGGCCGACCTCTGGTCACAGGCCCTGACCGCCCTGGTCACCCACGCCGCCACCGAGGGCGCGGGCGGCCGCACCCCGTCGGATTTCACCCTCGTCACCGTCGACCAACCACAGATCGACCGCTGGGAACACACCTACCCCCGACTCACCGATGTCTGGCCGCTGTCCCCACTCCAGTACGGCCTGCTCTTCCACGCCCTCTACGACTCCGACACCGCCGACGGTTACACCGTCCAATCCCTGCTCACCCTCGCGGGCACCGTCGACGCCACCCGCCTCCGCACCGCTGCCCAGGCCCTGGTCGACCGCCACGAGAACCTGCGCGCCGCCTTCGTGGAAACCGACGACGGCCCCCGCCAGCTCGTTCTCGCCCACGCCGAGATCCGCTGGGATGACATCGATCTCAGCGAGATCACCGACCCCGCCGAGCGCGACCACGAACTGGCGCGCGTCATCGATCTCGACGCCCGCACCCGCTTCGACCTCACCCACCCACCCCTGCTCCGCTTCACCCTGATCAGAACCGGCCCCGACACCTTCCGCCTGGTGATGACCAATCACCATGTGGTGCTCGACGGTTGGTCCACCCCGCTGCTGGTCCGCGAACTGCTCGCCCTCTACGTCACCGCGGGCGACCCGTCGGCCCTCCCACCCGCCCGCTCCTATCGCGGCTTCCTGTCCTGGCTCGCCGACCAGGACACCGACGCCTCGCTCACCGCCTGGCGCGCGGCACTGGCGGGCATCGACACCCCCACCCGCGCCGTCCCCAGCCTGGCCGCCATCACCTCCCCCGAGACCGCCATGCGCTCGCACGAGCTGCCCGCCGCCACCGTCGCCGCGCTCGACGCCGCCGCCCGCGCGGCCGGGGCCACGGTGAACACCCTGGTCCAGGTCGGCTGGTCGCTGCTGCTGTCGCTGCTCACCGGCCGCACCGATGTGGTGTTCGGCAGCACCGTGTCCGGTCGCCCGCCGGAGCTGCCCGGGGTGGAGGAGATGGTCGGGCTGTTCATCAACACCGTCCCCGTGCGGGTCACGCTGGACCCGGCGGAGAAGGTCGCCGATCTGCTGGGCCGGGTGCAGACCGAGCAGGCCCGGCTGATGGACCACCAGCACGTCGGCCTGGCCGCCATCCACCGCGCGGTCGGCCTGGCCGAACTGTTCGACACCCTCACCGTGTTCGAGTCCTACCCGATCGACCGCGAGGCCCTCTCCCAGGCTCTCGATATCGCCGGGATGCGGGTGCTCGATGTCGAAGGCACCGACGCGACACCGTATCCGCTCAACCTCATGGTGATCCCGCTGCACACCCCCGACGGCGACGCCCTGCGCGTCACCGTCAAATACCTGGCCGACCAGCTCGACCACACCGCCGCGCAGTCCCTGCTCGATCGCTTCGTCCGGCTGCTGACCCAGCTCGCCGCACACCCGGACCTGCCCGTCTCGCAGATCCGCACCTGCGACGACACCGAACTGTCCACCCTGGCCCCGGTCCGCGGCGCGCCGCCCGTGCCGATGCGAACCCTGCCCGACATCCTCACCGCCGGTGCCGCCCTCGACCCCGGGGCCGTCGCGGTGAGTTCGGGCGATCTGCGCATGAGCTACGGCGAACTCGACGCCTGGTCCAACCGGTTCGCCCGGGTCCTGCTCGGGCGCGGCGTGGGCCCGGAGGTGTTCGTCGTGCTGGCGCTGACCCGCTCGCTGGAATCGGTGGTCGCGGTCTGGGCGCTGGCCAAGACCGGCGCGGCCTTCGTCCCGCTGGACCCCAGCTATCCGGTGGAGCGCATCGAGCACATGCTCTCCGATTCCAGGGCCCCGATCGGCGTCACCGTGACGGCCACCGGCGAAACCCTGCCCGGCACCATCGACTGGCTGCTGCTCGACGACCTCAACACCATGCGCCGGGCCATGCTGGTCTCCGATGCCCCGATCACCGACGCCGAACGCGGCGGCCCCCTCGACCTCGACCACACCGCCTACCTCATCTACACCTCCGGCTCCACCGGCAAACCCAAGGCGGTGCTGCTCAGCCATCGCGGCATCGCGAATCTGGTGACCGCGCAACGGGAAACCCTCGATCTCGACCCCTCCGCCAGCGCCCTGCAGGTCGCCTCCCCCAGTTTCGACGCCTCGGTGTTCGAGATGCTCACCGCGCACGCGGCGGGCGGGCGGCTGGTGGTGTCGCCGCCGGAGGTCTACGGCGGCAGCGAACTGGAAGCCCTGCTGCGCACCGAACAGGTCACCCACGCGGTCATCACGCCCTCGGCCCTGGCCACCATGGAACCCACCGATCTCACCGCCTTGCGCGTGCTCGCCGTCGCCGGTGAGGCGGCCACGCCCGAGCTCATCGAGAAGTGGGCGGCGGGCAGGCGCATGGTGAACCTGTACGGCCCCACCGAATTCAGTATCTGGGCCACCGGTCCCGCCGAACTGCACGCGGGCGAACCGGTGACCATCGGCGGCCCGATCCGTGGCGCGGCCGTGGTCGTGCTCGACAGCTGGCTGCGACCGGTCCCGGTGGGCATCCAGGGCGAGCTGTACCTGGCGGGCCCGGCGCTGGCGCGCGGCTATTTCCACCGGGTCGAGATGACCGCGAGCCGCTTCGTCGCCGACCCCTTCGGCGCGCCCGGGGACCGCATGTACCGCACCGGCGACATGGTGCGCTGGGTGCAGGGCGCGGACGGCGCGCTGACTCTGGAGTACTTGGGCCGCAGCGATTTCCAGGTCAAGATCCGTGGCCTGCGAATCGAGCTGGGCGAGATCGACGCGGTGCTCTCCCGCGACACCGAGGTCGAGTACGCGGTCACCATCGGCCGCGAGGGACCGGCCGGGGCGACGGTGCTGGTGTCGTATGTGCTGCCCGCGCCCGGCGCCGACCTCGATCCCGAACACCTGCGCGCGCAGGTCGCGGCCGAGCTGCCCGGATACATGGTGCCCGGCTATGTCGTGCTGCTCGACGACATCCCGCTGACCCCGGTCGGCAAGCTGGACCGCAAAGCCCTTCCGGTACCGGACTTCTCGTCGGCGCGACGGTCCTACCTCGCCCCGCGCACACCGGTCGAGGAGTCGGTGGCGGCGGTGTTCGCCGAGGTGCTGGGCAGCGACCACGTGAGTGTCGACGAGTCCTTCTTCGAACTCGGCGGCAATTCGCTGAGCGCGACCAAGGTCGTCGCCCGGGTGAATTCGGCCCTCGGCTGCGGGATCGCCCTGCGCGACCTGTTCGACGCCCCGACCGTGGCCCAGCTCGCCGCCCGCCTCGTCCCCGCGCCCGACGGCACCCCGGGCCGCCCCGCCCTTGCCGCGCACCCTCGCCCCGACCGCATCCCGCTCTCCCCCGCCCAGCAGCGCATGTGGGTCCTCAACCAACTCGACCCGGACTCCGCCGCCTACAACATCGCCATCGCCCTGCGCCTCACCGGCGACCTCGACGTCCCCGCCCTGCGCCAGGCTCTCACCGATGTCATCGACCGCCACGAATCCCTCCGCACCCGCTACCCCGCCGACTCCGAGGGCCCCCGCCAGGTGATCGTCGGCACCGACCCGCCCACGATGCCCGTCCTCGTCACCGAGGACGGCGCCGCCCTCCGCGCACGGATCAACGAACTCACGGCCACCGGCTTCGACCTCACCCGCGAGACCCCCGTCCGCCTGGCCCTGTTCCGCGTGACCGAACCCGCCGGCACCGAGTCGCATGTGATCGTGCTCGTGGTGCACCACATCAGCGCCGACGGCGCGTCGATGGCACCGCTGGCCGCCGATCTCGTGGCCGCCTACTCCGCCCGCATCGCGGGGTCGGCACCTACCCGCGCACCGCTGACCGTCCAGTACGCCGACTTCGCCCTCTGGCACCGGGAGGTGCTCGGTGCCGCCACGGACGCCGATTCCCTGGCGGCACAGCAGATCCGGTTCTGGCGAGACACCCTCGCCGACGCCCCGGACGCTCTGGAACTCCCCGGCGACCGCCCCCGCCCGGCGGTCCAGTCCCTGCGCAGCGACGATGTCGGCTTCACCCTCGACACCGAAACACACAGTGCCCTGGTCGAATTCGCCGCCGCGCACAATGTCAGCGTCTTCATGGTCGTGCACGCCACCCTGGCGGTCCTGCTGTCGCGTCTGGCGGGCACCGGCGACATCGTCATCGGCACCCCGGTGGCCGGTCGCGGCGAGGAGGCTCTCGACGAGCTGGTCGGCATGTTCGTCAACACCCTCGCGCTGCGCACCCCCGTGGACCCCGGCACCGATTTCCGCCGGTTCCTCGACACCGTGCGCGGCACCGACCTGGACGCCTTCGCCCAGGCCGACATCCCCTTCGAGCAACTCGTCCAAGCCCTGGACCCCACCCGCTCGACCGCCCACCACCCCCTCTTCCAGGTCTCGCTCTCGCTCCAGAACTTCGTCGCCCCCGTCCTCGAACTCCCCGGCCTGCGCTTCGAGGTCGAGGACTTCGACCGCCGCTCCTCGGCCTTCGACCTCACCGCCGACCTGCGCGAACGCTTCGACGACTCCGGACGCCCCGCCGGTATCGAGGGCACCCTGTCCTATGCCACCGACCTGTTCGACGCCCCCACCGTCACCGCCTTCGCCGACCGCTGGCACCGGGTCCTCACGGCCGTCCTGGCCGAGGCCGACCTCCCCCTCGCCGAGATCGACATCCTCACCGAAACCGAACGCGCCCAGCTGGTCCCGGTGCACGGCCCCGCGACCACCGGCACGACCACCCTCGCCCACCTGCTGGCCAGTACGGCCACAACCTTCCCGGACCGCCCCGCCGTCATCGCCTATCAGCCGCATCCCACGGTCGACCCCGCGCCAGCACACTCCACTCGGCGCACAGATGCGGAGACGGAAGGCACTCCCTCGACCACGGAATCCTCCGGCACGACAGCACTTTCCGCCGCAGACGCGCACACCGTCCCCTCCGCCACGAAGCCCTCCGGCGTGGCAGCACCTTCCGCCACCACCTACCACGCACTCGACGCCCGTTCCAACCAGCTGGCGCGACTGTTGATCGAGGCGGGTGCCCGCACGGAAACCGTCGTCGCCCTGTCACTCCCACGCTCGGAAGTCCTGCACACCAGTCTCTGGGCGACCGCCAAGACCGGCGCCGCCTTCGTCCCGGTCGACCCCAAGCACCCCGCCGACCGCATCGAACATATGCTCACCGATTCCGGTGCGCGCGTGGGCATCACCCTCGCCGAGTACCGGCCCGGGCTCCCCGACAGCACCCACTGGCTCGTCCTCGACGACCCGGCCGTGGCCGAGCGCCTCGCCGCCACCAGCGACGCCCCACTCACCCCGGACGAGCTCCCGGCCCCGATCCGTGTCGAGAACCCGGCCTGGATGATCTACACCTCCGGCTCCACCGGCACCCCGAAGGGCGTCACCGTCACCCATCGCGGCCTGGCCGACCTGATCGCCGCCCAGCGCGCCGACCTCGCCCTCGACGAGCACGCCCGCGTGCTCCAGGTCGCCTCCCCGAGCTTCGACGCGTCGATCTTCGAGGCGCTCATGGCCTACGGCTGCGGGGCCGCCGCCGTCATCGCACCGCCGGACGTCTTCGGCGGTGCCCCGCTCGCGGAACTCATCGCCGCCGAGCAGGTCACGCACATGGTCATCACACCCTCGGCCCTGGCCACCATCGATCCCGCCGAGGTCTCGAGCGTGCGGGTGCTGGCCGTGGCCGGCGAGGCGGTCGGCCCCGACCTCGTCGCGCGCTGGTGCGGCGGCGCGGACGGCCGCACCATGGTGAATCTGTACGGCCCGACCGAATACACCATCTGGGCAACGGGTTCCGCGCCGCTGTCGGAATCGGAACCGGTCACCATCGGCACACCGATCCGGGGTGCGAAGGCTCTCGTCCTGGACGACCGGTTGCGTCCGGTACCGCTCGGCGTCGCCGGGGAGCTCTACCTGGCGGGCACCGCCGCGGCCCGTGGCTATCACGCCCGTCCCGCCCTCACCGCCGCCCGTTTCGTCGCCGACCCCTTCGGCGCACCCGGCGACCGCCTCTACCGCACCGGCGATCTCGTCCGCTGGACCCACACCGCCACCGGCCTGACCCTGGAATACCTGGGCCGCACCGATTTCCAGGTGAAGGTGCGCGGCCAGCGCATCGAACTGGGCGAGATCGACGCGGTCCTCGGCGGCATCGACGGCGTGGATCTCGCTGTCACCCTCGGCGTTCCGGGGCCCACGGGCGCCACCGCCCTGGCCGCCTATCTGGTGCGTCTGCCCGGCACCGAACTCGATATCGACCGTGTACGCGCCGTCGCCGCCGACACCCTGCCCGGCTACATGGTCCCGGCCGCGTTCGTCGTCCTGGACGCCATCCCGATCAACGCAGTCGGCAAACTCGATCGCAAGGCCCTGCCCGACCCGGTGTTCGTCACCGACGACACCGCCTACCGCGCCCCGGAAACCCCGACCGAACAGGTCCTCGCCGACATCTACGCCGAACTGCTGGGCCGCGAGCGGGTGGGCGTGGACGACTCCTTCTTCGCCCTCGGCGGTGACAGCATCCTCGCCATCCAGCTGGTCACGCAGGCGAAACTGCGGGGCGTGCAGTGCACTCCGCTCCAGGTCTTCGAACACCGCACCGTCGCCGCACTGGGCGCCGTCGTCGACGCGGGCGAGACCGTGGAGGCACTGGCGGAGCTGCCCGGTGGCGGGGTCGGCGACCTGCCGCTCACCCCGATCGTGCGGTACATGATCGAGCGCGGCGGCGATTTCGACCGGTTCGTCCAGACCGCCGTGCTCGACCTGCCCGTCGGTATCGACCGCACCCGGCTCGTCGCCACCCTCACCGCCGTGATCGACCGGCACGACATGCTGCGCGCACGCCTGTCCCGCGACGGCGACGACTGGCGGCTGAGCGTGCCCGACCCCGGCACGATCGACGTCGACGCTCTCGTGCACCGCACCGAGTTCGACGCCGCGGTCGACCCCGTGGAACTGCGCGAATACGCCCAGACCGCATTGGATTCCGCGATGAACCGCCTCGATCCCGCCACCGGGGTGGTCCTCCAGTTCGTCTGGCTCGACCCCGTCGGCGACGCCGGGTCACGCACCCGGCCCGGCCGCCTGATCGTCGTCGCCCATCACCTGGTGATCGACAGTGTGTCCTGGCGCATCCTCGTGCAGGACCTCATCGCCGCCTGGGCCCAGGTCGCCGCCGACACCACCCCGGTCCTGCCGGAGACCGGCACCTCCGTGCGCCGCTGGTCGCACGCGCTCACCGAACAGGCGCACAGCGACCGCCGCCGCGCCGAACTCGGCTACTGGCAGACGGTGACCGGCGGCCCCGACCCGCTGCTCGGCAGTCGCCCCCTCGATCCCGCGATCGACCAGGGCCACACCGTGCGCCGCCTCGACATCGAGGTCGACGAAACCACCACCACCGCCCTGCTCACCACGCTGCCGGGCCTGTTCCACGGCGGCGTCACCGACGCCCTGCTCGCCACTCTCGCCCTCGCTCTCGTGCGCTGGCGGGCCCGCCGCGGCGTGGACGAACCCTCGGCACTGCTGCGCCTGGAAGGCCACGGCAGGCAGGAGGAAGTGGTGCCGGGCGCGGACCTGTCCCGCACCATCGGCTGGTTCACGAACCTGTACCCCGTCCGCCTCGACCTGGCCGAGATCGACATCGACGACGCCTGCACCGGCGGCCCCGCCATGGGCACCGCCATCCGCACCGTCAAACACGACCTCCTGTCCGTCCCCGACAAGGGCATCGGCTTCGGCATGCTCCGCTACCTCGATCCCGAGACCGCCCAACAACTTCCGGCCGCCCTCCCAGGCCAGATCTGTGTGAACTACCTCGGCAGGCACACCTCCGTCGAGACCCCCGCCGGACTAGAGGGCCTCGGCTGGCTGCCCACCGGCGACCTCGGTGACCTGGACGCCGCCGAACACGGCGAGGTGCCCGTGATGGCGGCCATCGACATCAACGCCATGGTCGTCGGTGACCGCCTGCGCGCCGACTTCGGTTATGCCGCACAGCTCCTCGACCACGACGACGTGGCCGAGCTCGCCCAGCTGTGGGCCGAGGCCCTCACTGCCGCCGCCCGGTTCGCCGACACGCCCGCCGCCGCGACGGCCGCCGCTGACGAAGCCGCCACGACCACCACGGCCCCCGCTGGTCCCACCGGTCTCGGCCTCGACGTGCTGCTCCCCATCCGTCCCGACGGCGACAAACCCGCCCTGTTCTGCGTGCACTCCTCCTCCGGAATGTCCTGGAGCTACCTGGGATTGGCCGAGAGCCTCCGGCCGGGCCGCCCGATCTACGGCCTCCAGGCCCCGGACCTCGCCGGCCGCGAACCCTCGGCCCGCTCGATCGAGGAATTCGCGCGCCGCTACGTCCGGGAGATCCGCGCGGTCCAGCCGCACGGGCCCTACCACCTGCTGGGCTGGTCGTTCGGTGGCCTGATCGCCGAGGCCATGGCCGTCGAACTGGCCGCAGCGGGCGAGCAGGTCGGCGTAGTCGCCCTGCTCGACACCGACACCGCCGATATCGACGGCGACAGCATCGAACGCCTCACCGCGGGTGCCTTCATCCACACCTTCGGCGCGATCTTCGGCATCGACGACGTGCCCGCCGACGCCACCGCCGAGCAGGCCGCCGCCGCCATCACCGCCCGGCTCGGCGTCGAACTCGTCGACGCCGCCACCCTCGAACGGATGGCCGCCTCCTACAACGCCTCCGCGGGCACCAGGACCGGCTATCAACGCCCCGTCCACGACGGTGACCTGCTCTACTTCCGCGCCGCCGTCGACCCGCAGGAATGGATGGGCCAGGACGGCTGGCGGCCCTACGTGACCGGCGAGATCGTCAGCCACGACGTGCCGGTGACCCACGACGAGATGACCACTCCGCTTGCCCTGTCGGTGATCTCACCACTGCTCGACGACCAGATGGAAGCAGGAGACCGGCCATGAGCGTCGAACCCACTCTCGCCCCCAGTCCCGCCCGCACCGGCGGGGTGCTCGTGGAGGGCATCGAGAAATCCTTCGGTGACGTGCACGCCCTGCGCGGGGTCGACTTCGCCGCCGAGCCGGGCCAGGTGCTCGGCATCCTCGGTCCCAACGGCGCGGGCAAGACCACCACGGTCAATATCCTGTCCACCCTGATCACCCCGGATCGTGGGCGGGCGGTGGTCGCCGGACATGATGTCGTCGCCGATCCGGCCGCGGTGCGCCGCAGCATCATGCTCACCGGCCAGTACGCCGCCCTCGACGACATGCTCAGCGGCTACGAGAACCTGGTCATGTTCGGCAGGCTCATGGGCCTGCGCAAACCCGCCGCCCAGGCCAGGGCCCGCGAACTGCTCACCGAATTCGATCTCGACCGGGCCGCCGAACGCCGCGTCGGCACCTACTCCGGCGGTATGCGCCGCCGCATCGATATCGCCTGCGGCCTGGTGGTGCGCCCGGACGTGGTCTTCCTCGACGAACCGACCACCGGCCTGGACCCGCGCAGCCGCCAGGGTGTCTGGGACCTGGTGCGCGGCTTCAAGAACGAGGGCATCACCACCCTGCTCACCACCCAGTACCTCGAAGAGGCCGACGCGCTCAGCGACCGGATCATCGTCATCGACCACGGCGTGGTGATCGCCGAGGGCACCGCCGACGAACTCAAACACCGCACCGGCGGCAGCTACTGCGAGATCGTGCCCCTCGATCTCGACGGCCTGCCCACCATCGCCGCCGCCCTCGGCACCCTGCTGCCCCCGGAGAACCTGGCCGCGCTCACCCCGGAATCCGACCGCCTCACCATCCCCGCCCCCGAGGGCGCCAAGACCCTCGCCGAAGCCCTGCGCCGCCTCGACGACGCCGGCATCGAACTCGTCGACATCGCCCTGCGCCGCCCCTCCCTCGACGATGTGTTCCTCCAGCTCACCGGCCATCTGGCCACGACCGAGCAGGCCGTCCCGTGACCGCCGCCACCTGGCACACCGACGTCCGGGCCGCCCCCGCCACCGTGCAGCAGTGGTGGGTGCTGACCACCCGGCTGATCGCGCCCGCCGTCAGGTCCGGCGAGGTGCTGTCCTCGGTGCTGGCCCCCGCCGCGTTCACGGCCAGCTTCTACATCCCGCTCAAGACGGTGATGATGTTCTCCGGCAACGGTTTCAGCAGTTACGCCCAGTACATGATGCCGCTGGTCATCCTCCAGGCCGCTGCCTTCACCGCCATCTCGGCAGCCTTCCGCTCGGCCACCGACGCCGTCGCCGGGCTCAACCGCCGCTTCGGCGCCATGCCGCTGCGGCCGCTGGTCCCGGTCGCGGCGCGGATGTCGGCCAATCTGTTCCGGCTGGTGATCTCGCTGGCCGCCGCCATCGCCTCGGGGTACGTCATCGGGTTCCGGTTCCGGCTCGACGGCTGGCACACCCTCGGCTTCCTGGCCCTGTCCCTGCTCATCGGGATCGCGCTGACCCTGGGCGCCGATGTCATCGGCACGCTGTCCAAGAGCCCGGAGGCGACCTCGCAGGCGCTGGTGCTGCCACCGCTGATCTTCGGCATGCTCTCCACCGGTCTCGCCCCGGCCGATCAGTTCCCGGAGTGGATCCAGTGGTTCGTGCGCAATCAGCCGGTGTCCCAGTTCGCCATCGCCCTGCGCGCGCTGGCCGGGGACACCGCCGGCAATGCCGGGGTGGTGAGCTGGTCGCTGATGGGCCCGTCGCTGCTGTGGCTGGCCGCCATCCTGGCGATCTGCGCGCCCGTCGCCGTCCGGCTCAGCGCACGGAGGGCGTGATGACACTGCAGACCGAGAACTCCCCCGCCGCGCTGGTCCGGCACACGCTCATCCAGACCCAGCGGCTGCTGGTGCGCTGGGCCCGCAACCCGATCACCCTGCTCGAGACACTGCTCATCCCGTGCCTGCTGCTGATCATGCTCGACATCGTGGTCGGCGGGCAGATCGAACGGTTCACCGGCGAGGACGCCCTCTACGGTTCGGTGCCGATGGTCGCGCTGGTCGGCGCGCTCTCCGGCGCCGTCGCCAGCGGAGTCCTGCTGGGCCGCGAACGCGACGCGGGCCTGCTGGCCCGGTTCTGGGTGCTGCCGGTGCACCGGGCCTCCGGCCTGGCCTCACGCATCCTGGCCGAGGGCTGCCGCATCCTCGCGGGCACGATCGCGGTGGTCCTGGTCGGTTTCCTGCTCGGTTTCCGGTTCCACCACGGCCCGCTGGCTGCACTGGCGTTCCTGCTGGTCCCGGTGATCTTCGGGCTGGCCTTCGCCACCATCGTCACCGCGGTGGCCGTCTACACCGCCAAGGCCGCGCTGGTCGAGGGCATCACCATCCTCACCTCGCTGATGATGTTCTTCAGCACCGGTTTCGTCCCGCTGGTCGCCTTCCCGACCTGGATCCAGCCGGTGGTGCGCAATCAGCCGATGTCGGTGGCCGTGGACGCCATGCGCGGGCTGGCCGACCACGGCCCGGTCGCCCGTCCGCTGGTCCTGACTCTGATCTGGTCGGCGGGCGCGGTGCTGCTGTTCGCCGTCCCCGCCGCCATCGGTTTCCGCCGCGCCAGCCGCCGGTGACGCCCCCGGCGAGCAGCACCGGGGCCACGCAGTACCCTCGTGCGCATGCCGGTGAGCGCCCGAGAACGCACCCGATTCCGTCGCACCGCCGAGCGGGCCGGTCGTGCCCGCTCGCGCGGCATCGCCGTCGGCGCCGCGCTGCTGTGCGCCGTCGCGTTCACCGCGGGCTGCGCGGACAAGACCGACGACGCCAGCACCATCATCCGCACCACCACCAATATCGCCGGAGCCGGTGTGGTCGGCGCCGACCGCGACACCGCCACCGCCTGCCCGCTGCCCAGCGCCCCCGATGCCGGACCCGGTGCGACCCGCGCGGTCACCCACACCGCCGGGGTCTCCCAGGTGCCCGCCGACCCGCAGCGCATCGTCGTGCTCACGAGTTCCGCCCTCGACGCCGCCTGCGCGCTGGGCCTGTGGGAACGCGTCGCGGGCGCGGTCACCCTCGAAGGCGACCGCCCGCAGCCGATGTATCTGGGCTACGGCGTGCTCGAGGTGCCCAGCGTGGGCCCGATCGGTCAGCCCGATCCCGCGCGCATCGCCGAACTGAAGCCCGACCTCATCCTCGGTGACATCGCCCCCGCCGCAGGCGGTTACGAGGCGCTGCGCGCCATCGCCCCCACCGTGCTCATCGGCCAGGGCGGCAGCTGGCAGTCCGATTTCACCGCCTACGCCGCCGGCATGGGCCGCCGCGACGCCGCCGCCACCGCCCTGCGCGACTACCTCACCGAAGCTCACGACCTCGGCCCCGCCCTCAACGCGAGCCAGTCACAGGCGTCGGTGCTGCGCTTCACCGCCGACAGCACCCAGGTGCAGGGCAGCGAGACCTTCGCCGCCCAGGTCCTCGCCGATGTCGGCGTGCAGCGTCCCACCGCCCAGCGCGGCCAGTCCTACGACATCACCGCCGACGAACTGGCCACCAAGGCCGAGGGCGATGTCGTCTACGTGATGTTCGACGGCGAGCAGGGCGAGGAGCACGGCAAGCAGGTGTTGCGCTCCACCGAGTTCGAGGAGCTCGGCGCCGCCACCGACCGCCGCGTCTTCGCCGTCGACGACAAGATCTGGCACACCACCGGCCTCACCGCCGCCCGCGCCGTCCTCACGGATCTGCGCAACAGCCTCAACGGCTACGTCACCGACTGAGCGTTCCCAGCAACCTCCCAGCGCGTCCCCAGCCTCGGCGCAGACCCCGCTCCTACCGTCGACCTCGACACCGGAGAAGCGGAGGAGACGCGATGCACGAGCACGACCTCGGATTGGGCCACGACCTGCGGGTGATGTCACGCAGACAGATGCTGAGCGCGCTCGGCATCGCCGGCGTGGCGGCCGCGGCGGCGGCCTGCGCGAGCGATTCCGGCACCACCACCACCGCCACGTCCACCCCGGCCACCCTGCCCGCCGCCGCACCGGGCGAGACGGCCGGACCCTATCCAGGTGACGGCTCCAACGGACCCAATGTGCTCATCGAATCGGGTGTGGTCCGCTCCGATATCACCGGCAGCTTCGGCGCGTATTCCGGGACCGCACAGGGTGTTCCGATGACTCTCACGCTGAACCTCGTCGACCTGACGACCAGCGCGGCGGGCGCGGGCATGGCCGTCTACGTCTGGCACTGCGACCGCGAGGGCCGGTACTCGCTCTACAGCGAGGGCGTCACCGAGCAGAACTACCTGCGCGGTGTCCAGGTCGCCGACGACAACGGCACCGTCGAGTTCACCTCGATCTTCCCCGCCTGCTACACCGGCCGCTGGCCGCACATCCACTTCGAGGTCTACGACTCGCTGGCCACGGCCGTCGCCGGTGACAATGCCCGCCTCACCTCCCAGATCGCCCTCCCCCAGGACGCCTGCGAGACCGTCTTCGCCGCCGACTCCGGCTATGCCGCCAGCACCGGCAACATGTCCGGGGTGACGTTGGCCTCGGACAATGTCTTCGGTGACGGGTGGGACGCCGAGCTCGCCACCGTCAGCGGGACACCGGCCACCGGCATGGCGGTCTCGCTCACGATCGGAGTGGCCGACAAGTCCCAGAACACCCAGTCCGCTCCCGGCGGGCAGCCCCCGGGCGGGATGGGCGGTCAGCCACCGGGCGGCCAAGGTGGCGAGCCGCCCAGCGGTGGTCGTCCGCCCCGATAACGCGACATCGGGTCGCTCAGTCGAACTGCACCGTCGCCAGCATCGCCCGGGCCAGCTGTTCCGGATCGGCCGAGGACGCCAGCTCCGACCCTTCGAGGGCCCCCTCCCGCCACAGCGTCGCGAACCCGTGCACCAGCGACCAGGCCGCGAGCCGGGTGGAGCGCTGCCGGTCGGGCGCCTGCCCGGCCCGCAGCCCGGCGATCCCCGACCGCAGTGCCGCGCCGGACCGCTCGCGGGCGGCGAGCAGGTCGGGATCGTCGGCCCGCAGCACCTCGCGCCGGTACATCACATCGAAGCGCCCCGGCTGGGCCAGCGCGAACCGGATGTAGGCCACCGCCACCTCGCGCATGTCCTCCCCCGCGGCCGCCAATTCCGTTGCCAGCAGGTCGAATCCCTCGATGGCCAGCGCGGTGAACAGTCCCGCGCGGTCCCCGAAGTGGTGCGCGGGCGCCGCGTGTGAGACCCCCGCCCGCCGGGCCAGCGCCCGCAGCGATACCGCCTCCACGCCTTCCGCCGCGATCTGCTCGGCCGCCGAGTCGAGCAGCGCCGCCCGCAGATCCCCGTGGTGATACCCGTCCTTGGCCATCCCTAGATCCTGACCGACGAACTTGTCATTGACAAGTTCCCGCGATGGTGTCAATCTTTCCAGTGTCAAGATTGACACCGCGTCGCCCGCTTCAGGAGCTCCACATGGCCCCCTTCATCGTCCTCACCACCGTCACCCTGCTGGCCCGCCTGCTCGGCTGGATCGCCCCGCTGACCTGGCTCGATTCCTGGCCCCACGCCATCACCCTGGGCCTGGCGGCCATGTTCGCCCTCACCGCGGTCGCCCACTTCCAGCAGCCTCGCCGGGACGCCCTGATCGCGATGGTCCCGCCCCGCCTGCCCAATGCCCCCGCACTGGTCACCCTCACCGGATTCCTCGAACTGGCAGGCGCGGTCGGCCTGCTCATCCCCGCCACGGCACCGGTGGCCGCCGCCTGCCTGTTCGTCCTGCTGCTGGTGATGTTCCCCGCCAATATCCGAGCCGCCCGTGCCGACCTGGGCATCACCACCATGCCGCTCCCCGCCCGTACCGCCCTCCAGGGCGTCTTCCTCGCGGCGTGCGCGGTGGTGGTCCTCGCCTGACCCGAGTCCGCGAGGCCCGCTATCCTCGGGTCCGCAGCTTCATGGGGGAGGGTCGATGACCGACAGCAGCACGTCTTTGCCACGGCGCCCGGACTATTCGCGACCGGTGTCGGCCGCGGCGGTCCTCGGCGTCGTCCTGCTCGTCGGCGGTGTACTGCTCGGGCTCTACAGCCTGTTCGTCGCCGCCGACAGCCGCGTCGACATCTCGGCGGAAGAAGTCACCGATCTCTCCACCGATCTCGGCCTGCTCGCGGTAGGGCTCGGCATCGCCTCCTTGCTCGTACTGGCGAGTGCCCTGCGCTGGGCACGGACATTGCAGGCCAAGGGAATCGGGAACGTCCCGAGCGCGGCGATGCACGTGATCGTGGTCATCGGATTCCTCGCCGTCTGGCGGCTGCACATCCCCTCCATGGTCGAAACCACGTTCGAGCACTACGCGGCCTTCCCGAAGCTGCCGATGTCGGTCGCCGCGTGGGCGCTCGTGGTGGTGGGAACGCTGCTCGTCCTCGGCGCGGCGATCTCACCGCCGCTCTACGGCGCGCTCCCGAAACGCACCGGCGCGACCATGGCCGCGATCGGCGTCCTCGCCTGTGTAGCCGCCACCGGTGCCGCCGTGTGGGCGGGTGACGACAGCCGGTTCTTCGATCACCGCACCGTCGCCGACGCCCCCGTCCCGGCGCAGCCGAAAGCCCTCGGACAGGAACGATTCCGCCTCGACCTGCCCCCTTCGTCCACCGTCGTGGCAGGCGGTCACGGATTCCTCGTCGCCACCTCGACCGGCATCACCGCCTACGACGGCACCACCGGAACCCCACGCTGGCACCACCTGCGACCCACCGCGACCGAGCGGGGCGTCCACCTCGATCCGGACACCCCGTACTCGCTGACCGCCGAGAACGCCGTAATCGCCTACTGGTACGGCCTCGGCTGGATCGCCCTGGACGCGGGCACCGGCGAAACCCTGTGGACCGAATCGGATTTCACCCGCGACAGGGAGACGGGGCTGGACGCGCTGACGGGCGACGGGAAACACACGCTGCTCGCCCGCGCCGACGACGGCGACTTCCGGCGCTACGACGCCCGCACCGGTGAGCGCCTGTGGTCCGCCCCGGCCGTCCCCGACAACTGCCGGACGGAACGCGCCCAGATCGCGATCACCTCGGTCGCGGTCTACCAGGTGATGGTCTGCCGCGACTCGCTCGGCCCGGCGACCACCGTGCGCGCCCTCGACGCGACCACCGGTGCCGTCATCACCGAACGCGCCTTCCCCACCCCGGAACCGAACCGCCTGCCGACGATTTCCGTCGTCGAGGATGTCGTCTCCCTCGACTGGAGCTACCGCACCGAGGGACTGCGCCACCTCCACTTCGTCAGCCCCACCCACCTCACCACCGCCGAGATCACCGACAGCGTCGACGTTCTCGCCGCCGACCGGACCACCGTCGTCACCAGCCCCGGCCTCGGTGAAACAACCGTCTCGGATCGCACCGACCCCACGCGCTCACGCACCGTGCCCATCGGCCTGGACGGCCTGCTGCCCATCGGCGGCCGCCACCTGCTCCTCGACGACGAACTGATCTCGATCGCCTACGGCCTCCAGACCTGGCAACGGCCCGACCTCACCGAAACCACCCCCGCTCCCTTCACGAAGTGCACGCCGAAGACCCTGCTCCGAGCCCCCGGCTCCACCCTCATCGTCTGCGAAACCAAAACCCGCGACCGATTCGTCCTCGGCACCGCGCCCCGATAGCCCTCACCGCGACCGCCGCGACAACCGATGCACGATCGTCCACGTCCCACCCACCACCAGCAACGCGAACAACAGCAATCCCCCACCGAACGCCGCGAGAATCCACAACCGATCACCCAGTGAGAGCGACCCGTTCAGGCTGATATTGAGCGAGCCGACAGCGAAGGCGATGATCGCCGCGAAGATCGACACACCCTCGATCACCTTCACCACCGAACCCCGCACGGTCTCGGCCAGTTTCGCGATCTCGGCCTCGGTCCGTTCGGCACTCTCCCGCGCTGCCGCCGCATGCCGGGCATTGACCCGCGCCACCTCGATGGCCTCCCGCCGCGCACGATACTGTTCCTGCAGCAGTTCATGACTCACCCGGCCACCGATCGCGGGCAGCAACCGCACCGCCGTATCGATGCTCACCAGCGCCGCGTCGTGCTCACCACACCACCACTGCCCGGTCGCCAGCCGGAAATGCAGGATGTGGCTGCCGGGATAGGCCGCGACCGCCTCCCCCGCCCGATCCCGCAGCAGTTCGTTCCTGCCGTCGAACTCCACGCTGTAGGCGAGCCCGTTCAGCGCGACATCCACGGCGGCGTAGGTCCGGTCGGTATCGCTCCACACCCGATCGAACAACTCCCGCGCGTATTCCCCGGTGGCGCGCCGGCTCCCGAAGGCGGCGAAGGCTCGCAGGGCGGTGAACAGCACCGATTCCCGATGCGGCCCGGCCGCCATGGCCAACGGTGAGGCGTCGAGGAACTGCGCGAGTTCATCGAAATAGAAGTCGGCCCGCAACTTCCCGGCGTGATACAGCGTCGCGAAATACGCCTTGTTGCAACCACTGTCGTCGGCGGCGACGATGTCCCCGGTGGCGTCGGCGATCTCCCCGGCGGACTCCACCGAATCGCGCGTGATGAACGCGTACCCCAGCGCCCACTTCTCCCGGATCGGCTCGTGCACCGCCGCCGCCACATGCTCGGCCATCCAGCCCGCGCACAACACGGCGGTGTGCAGGGTCGGCTCCGCCCGGAACCGGTGATTCCAATACCGATCGGCGCAGATCAGATGCGGATCACTGTCGAAATCCGCCGAGTCCACATCGAACTGCGGCTCCACCTGCTGCGCCAGGTACTGCAGCGCGATCTGCTCACAATCGCGTTCCAGCACACGCGAATTCGCGGCGACCAGCCCGCTCAACGTCGACTCGATCAGCGCGTGATCCATGAACGTCCCCTGCCTGCCGCCACACCCGAATGATCAATGTCACTACCTACCACAGGGTTCCGCGTGAGTCGACATGGCAGAGTGTCGGTTCGTGGAGATCGCGGTGCTCACGGCGGTACACGCCGGGTACGCCCGCTACCTACCCGCCGCGTGGCGGTCACTGTGCGCGCAGACCCATACCGACTGGTCGTGGTTCGTCCAGGTCGACGGTCCTCGCACCCCGGAGATCCCCGCCGCGCTCATCGGCTGCGGCGCCACCGACGACCCCCGCCTGCGCCTGGCGTTCAACGGCACCAGGGAAGGCCCGGGGATCACCCGCAACGTCGCGCTCGGCCGGATCACCGCCCCACTGATCCAGAATCTCGACGCCGACGACGAATTGGAGCCGACCGCGCTCGCCGACCTGTCGGCCGCGCTCGCCACCGAACCCACCGCCGGATTCGCCGTCGGCCCCGCGCGCGACCTCCTCGGCTCCGGCGAACTCCGGCCCTTCCCTCACGACCCCGCCCCCGGCATCCTCGAACGCGGCGCCCTGCTCGACGCCTGGATCACCACCCCGGACACCTACCGTCTCCCGGTCCACCCCGCCGGCATCCTGTGGCGCCGCGACCTCCTGCTCACCGCGGGCGGCTGGGCAGCCCTGCGCGGCATGGAGGACACTGCCCTCCTGATGTCCGCCTCAGCTCTCGCCCCCGGCATCGTCATCGACACCCCTACCCTGCGCTATCGCAAGCACCACCTCCAGCACTCCACCAGACCCTCGATCTTCGAGGGGGGGGGGGGAGCAAATATCTCTCGTTCGCGCACGGGCGGCAGCACTGCTCGCCGGTCCCGGGTGGCTGACACCGGCGCCTTGACGCCAGCGGTTCAGGACGGCGGGTAGGCGGCGGACAGACCCCGGTGGACGATGTCGGCGAAGGCTGTCAGGTCTCGGAGGAGGGTGTCGATGTCGCCCGCGACGCCCGCGTCGGTGTGGAGCCAGTCGGCGACGGTGTCGAAGAGGCCGCCGATGGTGGAGACGGCTATGGGGTAGAGGTGGGGGATGTCGCCAGGGGGAACGAATCCTTGCGTACGCCAGAGGGATTCGAGAAATTGGGCGGCCCAGCGGCGGTTGGTGCGACGTTGCTGTTCGACCTTGGCGGAGATGCCGCTGGCTTCGCCGAAGGTCACCTTGGCGACGCGGGGATCGTCGACGAGGGAGTGGGCGAAGGCGCCGATGACGGCGGCCACCACGGCGTCGCGATCCCCGGTGACCTCGGCCAGCGCGGCGGCGACCATGCCCTGAGCGCGTTCGCTCTGCTGCTGGAGCAGGGCCAGATAGCAGGCTTCCTTGCTCTCGAACAGTTCGTAGAACGCCTTGTTGCCGACGAAGGCGGTCTGGCAGATCTGCTCTATCGCGGTGTTGACATAACCCTCGGCGGCGATCAGTTCGAAGGCGGCCGCCAGGATCTGCTCGCGGCGGCGTGCGCGCCGCTGCTCGGCGTCCAATCCCTGGATGCGCCGGGGGCGGACGGGGCTCTTGTCGGTGGACGTCACGCAGCTCAGCCTACCGATCACCCAAAAAGAACAAGGACTCTTGTTCTCAACAAGACGCCGTGCTGTAATCGGGATCACCTACCGAAGGAGACGCCATGCAGCGCAGCACGGCCACCACCGGAGCGCGCCGGTTCGCGCGCACCCTCCCCCTGCTGGCAACCGTCGTGGTGCTGGCCGCGCCCGCCGCGGCCGAGGACTTCCAGCTCCCACCGCTGCCCGACGAGGCGCAGGTGTATCCCGCCGTCGTCCCGATCCCCACGCCCCAGCACGACCCCTGGTACGCCGACCCCGACGACTTCGCCGCCTACGCCGACGGTGACGTGATCCGCAGCCGCGTCGTGCAGACCTACGCGCTCGGCATCCCGGTCCCGGTGCACACCACCCAGCTCCTGCTGCGCAGCACCGACACCCACGGCACCCCGATCGCCACCGCCACCACCGTGCTCATGCCGGGCATCCCGTGGCTGGGTCCCGGTGCGCGCCCGCTGATCTCGTACCAGGAGGCGATCGACAGCCTCGGCCAGCAGTGCAATCCGTCGTACACCCTGCGCGCGGGCATCCAGAAGGAGGTCGCGCTGATCGGCCAGTTCCTCGCGGCGGGTGCGGCGGTGGTGGTCACCGATTTCGACGGCAAGGACAACACCATCATGTCGCCGAGCGAGGGCCGGATGGTGCTCGACGGCATCCGTGCGGCCAAGCGCGCCGGGCTCGGGCTGGAGGCGTCGCCGGTGGGCCTGTGGGGCTATTCCGGTGGTGGCAATTCCTCGGCGTCGGCGGCCGAACAGCGACAGCACTACGCGCCCGAGCTCGAGATCCGGGGCAGCGCGCAGGGCGGCATCCCCGGTGACAAGGTGGCGATCGCGCCGTTCGCCATTTCCGGGCAGCAGCCGCAGGCCAATTTCACCGGCTGGCTGGCGATTCTCGGCCTGGCCCGCGAATACCCGGACTTCGACCGCGCGCTCCAGCGGTATCTGACACCGGAGGGCAAGCAGGTCGCCGCCGACCTGCGCGAACGCTGCCTCTACACCACCGTCGCCACCGCGTTCCTGCGCCAGGTCACCGACTATCTCACCGACCCCGAGGCGGCCCTCGCTGCAGCCCGGCCGGGTCTGGCGGCGGCGAGTTTCGGCCGCCCGGAGAACACCCCGGACATCCCGCTGCTCATGTGGCATTCCACCACCGACCAGCTGCTGCCCGCCGAACTGGCGATCGACGACATCGTGGCGGGCTACTGCGCGCGCGGGGTGAACCTGCGGATGTTCCGGGTGCCGATGTCGGAGCACATCAGCGCCGAGATCGTGCCCGAGCTGGGCACGGTGGCCTGGCTGCTCGCGGTGACCGCCGGAGCGGACCCGGGGCCGCGGGTATGCTGACCGGCTCCTCCCCTGCGCCCCAGGGTATTTCGCGATGAGCGCGGCACATCGGCTCCGCGCGGCGCGCACCGTCGCGCGTCAGCTCACCGTCATGCAGCGCGCCGGGCTGATCGACCTGCGTCGCCCGGCACAGACCCTGCGCACCGCACGCACGATGCGCACACTGGGCCCGATCGCCGGCGGCATCCGCACTTCGGCACGAAGGGTCCCGCACCGGATAGCACTCGTCGACGGCGAGGTACTGGTCCGCGAGCAGGTGGACGCGCTCGTCCTCGACCCGAGCCTGTCCGTCCCCGCGGCCGAGGTTCCCGACGGGGTCACCGTGCTCGACTGCGACGCCCCCTCCGCCGAACGATCCGGCACCACAGCACGACTCGCCGATCCCGCCGCACAGGGCGGCTTCGTCCTGCTGACCGGCGGCACCACCGGAACACCGAAGGGCGCGCCGCGTCGCATCGAATCTCCCTTGGCGGGTGCGCAATTCGTCGACCGGGTGCCATTGCGCCGCGGCCAGACGGTCCTGCTGTGCGCTCCCCTGTTCCACGGCACCGCACTGTCCCAGTTCATCCTCGCCCTGAATCTCGGGTCGACCGTCGTCCTGCATGGCAGATTCGACGCGGCCCGCGCACTGGCCCAGCTGGCCGAGCACCATGCCGACATGGTCGTGCTCGTGCCGACCGTGCTGCGCCGCATCCTCGATCTGGGACCCGAAGCACTCGCCGCCGCCGACACCACCGCCCTGCGCATCGTGTTCACGGCGGGTGCCGCCCTGCCCTCGGCGCTGGGCACCCGGGCGATCGAGACGTTCGGCCCGGTCCTCTACAACTTCTACGGCTGCACCGAGACCGGCACCGCCACCATCGCGACTCCCGCGGACTGGGCCGCCGCGCCGGGCACGGTGGGCAAGGCGCCGGTCGGCATCACCGTCGCCCTCTACGCCGAGGACGGCACCCGGATCAGCGAACCCGGCGTGGTCGGCACGGTCCACGTCGGCAACAGCATCGCCTTCCACGGCTACTCCGGCGGCGGATCAAAACAGGTGCGCGAGGGCCTGATGAGCACCGGCGATCTCGGCCATTTCGACTCCGCCGGAAGGCTGTTCATCGACGGCCGCGACGACGACATGATCGTCTCCGGCGGCGAGAACGTCTTTCCCGGCGAGGTGGAGGACCTGCTCCACCGGCACCCGGCCGTCACCGAAGCCGCGGTGATCGGCATCCCCGATGAGGAGTTCGGGCAGCGGCTGGCGGCCTTCGTCGTGGCCACCGATCTCGACGCCGCGGCGGTGCGCGAGTACGTGAAGACCCATCTGGCCCGGTTCAAGGCCCCGCGCGAGGTGATCTTCGTCGACGATCTGCCCCGCACCCCGACCGGGAAGATCGACCGGCGCGGGCTGGCGGCGCTGCGGTGAGACGGCGGCGGCGAGGGGTCGCCGCCGTCAGCCGTTGGGCCAGCCGCCGTTGCGGCGCGAAGGGTCCTCGCGCTCGTCGTCGCCGACCAGGTGCTCGATGCCCAGCTTCTCGGCGAACAGGTGCCGCTGGGTGATCCAGCCCGCCGCCGACAGCGCGATCCAGGCCAGGGTCGAACCGATCTGCTGCCAGCCGTTCTCGGGGTGGCGCAGGAACTCCAGCGAATCGCTCATCCGGCCGACGCCGCTGAGCACCATGCTCGCGCCACCGATCGAGGTGAGCCACAGCAGCGCCCGCGCCCGGAACTTCTCGGCCAGGAACGCACCGGCGACGGCGATCGCCAGGATCACGATCAGGCTCATCGCGACATTGCGGGTGTCCCCGGGTTGCAGCACGGTCGCCAGCTTCGCGCCGACCATGGCGCCGGTGAGCCCGCCGATGAAGTAGGAGGCGAACCGGAAGACCAGCGAGGTCACCACCCACGACGACACCGCGCCGATCAACCCGATCAGCAACAGCCAGGCGAACGAGGCGTTGAACAGATCGGCGATCATCCAGCCGAGCCCGAAGCCGACGGCGATCACCCCGAGATGCACCGAGCGGATCCCGTAGAAGCACAGCAACGCGCCGACCAGCGCTACGACCAGACCGTTCATCGTCCACTCCCGTCAGCCACACGGAAACCGCTATCTCACAGTAAACCGCCGCACGGGCCCTGCCCAGACACAAAACGCCGTCACACCGGGAGCGATGTGACGGCGTTCGTCGTGGTACTACGCGCTCAGAACTCCCAGTCCTCGTCCTCGGTGTTGACCGCCTTGCCGATGACGTAGCTGGAGCCCGAGCCGGAGAAGAAGTCGTGGTTCTCGTCGGCATTGGGCGACAGCGCCGACAGGATCGCCGGGTTCACCTCGCACTCGTCCTTCGGGAACAGGGCCTCGTAGCCGAGGTTCATCAGCGCCTTGTTGGCGTTGTAGCGCAGGAACTTCTTGACGTCCTCGGTGAGGCCGACCTCGTCGTAGAGGTCCTGGGTGTAGTCGACCTCGTTGTCGTAGAGCTCGAAGAGCAGCTCGAAGGTGTAGTTCTTGAGCTCGTCGCGCTCGGCCTGGGAGACCAGCTCGAGGCCCTTCTGGTACTTGTAGCCGATGTAGTAGCCGTGCACCGCCTCGTCACGGATGATCAGGCGGATCATGTCGGCGGTGTTGGTGAGCTTGGCCCGCGAGGACCAGTGCATCGGCAGGTAGAAGCCGGAGTAGAACAGGAAGCTCTCCAACAGCGTGGAGGCCACCTTGCGCTTGAGCGGGTCCTCGCCGTTGTAGTACGACAGGACGATCTCGGCCTTGCGCTGCAGGTTGCGGTTCTCCTCCGACCAGCGGAACGCCTCGTCGATCTCCTTGGTGGAGCACAGGGTGGAGAAGATGGAGCTGTAGCTCTTGGCGTGCACCGACTCCATGAAGGCGATGTTGGTGTACACCGCCTGCTCATGGGGAGTGAGCGCATCGGGGATCAGGCTCACCGCGCCGACCGTGCCCTGGATGGTGTCCAGCAGCGTCAGACCGGTGAAGACCCGCATGGTGAGCTGCTTCTCATCCGGGGTCAGGGTGTTCCAGGAAGGGATGTCGTTGGACACCGGGACCTTCTCCGGCAACCAGAAATTTCCGGTCAGCCGATCCCAGACCTCGGCGTCCTTCTCATCGGGCACCCGATTCCAATTGATGGCCGACGCCCGATCGATGAGCTTCATTCCGCTTCCACACCTTTCCGCCAGACCTGTACTCGCACGTGCCATCGCGAATGAGCTAGTTCACCTCGAACACTACTACTTCTAGTAGGCGAACGCGCCCTCCGACACAACAGCTTGTGGTGCATCGCGTCGACTCCGGCGGCACCACCAGAACCAGCGCTTCACACACGCGGCCCCTATTGTGCGGCACGGGCGCCGCCACTCCACCATCGCATCGCCGTGATCCGTTCCCGATGTCCGCCGGACGTCCGCCCACTGTGAAGACCACCACCCACCGCCGCGCTTTGCATTCTCCGAAGGCACCCGGCAAACTGCGGCTCGTGCGCCCGTTCCGCTGGGCGAACGAGCCCGAGGGGGGAACATCATGCTTCGTCGACTGGCCGGTGTGGTCGCCGCGGCGGTCTTGCTGACGGGTGTCGCGGGGTGCGATGACCCGGAGCCCGCCGCCGTCGCGCCGATCGCGTGGGACACCGCGCCGAACACCGACGAGCAGCGGTTGGCGATTCTGGCGGCCGCCCGCGCCATCGATCCGTGCGCGCTGATTCCGCGGTCGGTTCTCGAGGAGCACGGCACGGTCCTGTCCGTGGCCGCGCGTTCCACCGATTCCTGTGCAGCGGAACTCGATTCGACGGATTTCGGAAAGAAGACGAGCCTGAATTGGTCGATCTTCCTCTCCGCCGAGCCGTTGGAACCGCTCCCCGACAGCGTCGAGAGCCGCCTCGGTGACGCCTCGGTCGTCGCCCAGCGAGACACCCCACCGGACCCGGACGTCCTGACCCACCCGTGCACCGGGCTGGCGCTGTATCCGGCCACGGTCGGCCTCAGCCTGCAGATATCCACACCGGTGGCGGACAAACCGTGCGCCCTGGTCGAGCGGGTACTGCCCGGCGCGCTCGACCGGCTCCGCACCCAGCCCGCTGCCGGCACGTCCCCGGACAACCCAGTCACCCCGCTGACCGGTGCCGATCCGTGTGCGGTCACGTCGCGACTGGGCGTCAGCGCACCGGTGGACAAGCAATTCCTGTTCGGGTGTGTCTTCGAGTATCGGGGCACCACCGTCGACCTGCAGTACTCCTACGAGCAGCAGGGCATCCTGACCCAGGGCGAATCGCTACTGGAAGTCAACGGACACCGCGGCTACGACCTGCGCAGCGTCACCGAAAACTACTGGTACGGGGCGATCCTCGGCGCACCTCTGGCATCGGACGGCCCGCCCTCGTCCCTGGGCCCCCGCGTCCCGGTCGTCAAACTGACCGGCCGCGACCCCGCCGTCCTGCGCGAAGTCCTCACCGCCACCGCCGAACTCTTCCCCGCCGCCTGACCAGGAGAACCACTGTGCGACAGCTCATCACGACTGCGGCGCGCTCGATGAGCGGCGGGAAGAACGACGGTTCGGCCAGGGGCCGGTCGACGGCGCGGCGGGTGGCGTTACTCGCCGCTGCCGCGGTGCTGGCCGCTGCCTGTCAGAGTTCCGAGGCCGCCGATTCGATGCCGACCGGTGGATTCTGGTCGGCCGCACCGAATTCCGATGAGCAGCGGCTCGATGTGCTGCGCAAGGTGCGGGCGATCGATGTGTGTGCGCTGCTGCCACGGGAGTCGCTCGGTGAGTTCGGTGCGGTGAGTGAGGTCGAGAACGTGAGCCCGACGCAGTGCCGAGCGAACATGGCCGTCGACGGGCATGTGGGTGGCATCGACGCCACCTGGACCGCCGGGGCCATCTTCTCGGGCGAATACGAGCTGGGTGACAGGCCGGTAGCCGAACGGGCGCTCGGCGATGTGCGGACGCTGTACGCGGAGGAACCCGCCACCGATCCGACCCTGCGCAGCAGTTGCGACGCGTATGCCCTGTTCGTGTCGGGAGCTTCCCTGACCATGAGCGTGCGCGCGCCGCAGGACGCGTGCGCGACGGCCGAATCACTGCTGCGCGTCGCGTTGGTGACCTGGCGCGCCGAACCCGCGCAGGGCAGTTCCCCCGACTCCGACCGCACGGTGCTCAGCGGTGCCGACCCGTGCGCGGCCGCGCCGCTGATCGGGGTCGGCGTGCCGGTGAACCAGCAGGACGTCGCGCGATGCACGGTGCCGGTCGACGGTCACGAAGCGCTCGTCAGTTTCGACTACCGCCAGGAGCAGAGCCTTCTCGACGACATCCCGGCCTTCACCGCGGGCTCCCGGCAGGTCTACCGCTTCGAGTCGGCGATGGCCTCGATCGACACCCTGACCGCCGCCGTCGGCCCGGCCCTCGCCCCCGGAACCAGCGACAAGCTGCTCGGCCCCCGCGTCCCGGTCGTCACCGTCACCGCCGATCCCGCCGTCGCCGAACAGGTCATGCGCGAGACCCTCGCGACGCTGAACTGAGCCGATCCACGCTGACAACGTTCTGGGAACGACCGGACCCGATCGTTTGCGCGCGGGTTGCCCATCCGGGCAGACTCGGTGGTCGGGCGCGAGTCCGGGCCGGAGTCTGTCGAGGACAGGGGTGCCGATGTATCGCAGGATGGTGTTGGCCGCTACCGCGTTGCTCGTCTGCGCCGCGTGTGGTGACGACGCGGGCGAGGCGCCCGACTACGGCACGCTGCCGCCGCCACCGCCTCCTGTCATCCCGGCCCAGCCGCCGGAGTTCTGGTCGCACGTGCCGCAGGACGCGGCCCAGCGCGACGAGGTGGCGCAGGCGACGCGTCAGGTCGATGTGTGCGCGGTGCTGCCGCGCGACGAGCTCGCCGAACTCGGGGAGGTGAAGAGCGTCACCGTCGGCCTGGATTCGTGCCGGGCGATCATCGGCAGCGACACCTCCGGCGACGGCACCACCCTCACCTGGCACGCGACCCTGCTGCCCGGCCTGCCGCCCGCCGCCAAGGGCGTGCTCTCCCAGATCGGCGACGTGCAGGTGCGCGTCGTCCCCGACCGCGACGCCGGCGAACCCCGCGCCTGTGGCGCGACGGCCCACTTCCCGGCGGGCGCGTCGTTCTATCTCGGCCTGTCCACCCCGCCCGGCACCAACCCGTGCACCGTGGCCGACCAGCTCATGCCCGGGATGATCGACCGCTGGCGCGAGTCGCCCCCGCAGGGCACCTCGCCGGACACGGTGCCCACGGTGCTGCTCGGCGCCGACCCGTGCACGGTCCGGACCAAGCTGGCCGACACCGTGCCCGATGCCGAACAGCGCCTGACCCAGTGCCTGTTCGGCTACCGCGGCGAGAAGATCACCGTCGGCTACGAGTACCGCGTGCCCGAGTACCTGGCCGCCAACAGCACCGAAGAGAACATCGACGGCCGCACCGTGCACCGGTCGGTCTCGGTCTACGACAGCTCCATCCCGATCTACACCGCCGCCGTCGGCCCGGAACTGCCCCCGGAATCCACCGCGTTCGGCAGGCGGATCCCGGTGGTCGAGGTGGTGGCCAAGACCGACGATGTCGCCAGGGACGTCATGGCCAGGGCACTCACGCTGTTCCCCGAACGCTGAGTTCCCCGAGCGCGGAGTCAGATCCCCAGCACCAGCTTGGCGGTGGTGAAGTAGATGATCAGCCCGGTCGCGTCGACCAGGGTGGTCACCATCGGCGCCGACACCACCGCGGGGTCGATGCGGATCCGCTTGGCCAGCAACGGCATCGTGCCACCGATGGTCGCCGCCCAGCCGCAGATGATCACCAGCGTGATCGCCACGACCACCGCGATCTTCGGCCCGACGAACAGCGTGCCGATGAGCAGCCCGGCCGCGGCGAGCATCCCGCCCAGCACCAGGCCCACCCGGCATTCCCGCCAGATCACCTTGAACAGGTCCGAGCCGCGCACCTCGCCGACCGCGAGCGCGCGCACACACGCCGTGGCCGCCTGGGCGCCCGCGTTGCCGCCCGCGCCGATCAGCAGCGGGATGAACAGCGCCAGGCTGGCCGCCTGCTCGAGCGTCGCGGCGAACACATCGGTGACGCTGACGGTGAGGGTGGCCGCGAACAGCAGCAGCATCAGCCACAGCGCCCGGTAGCGCGCCAGCTGGAACACCCCGGCGGCCATGTAGTGGCCCTCCCAGGGCGCCGAACCGGCCTGCTTGGCGACGTCCTCGCTGTCGGCGGCCTCGAGCACCTCCATCGCGTCGTCGATGGTGAGCAGGCCGACCACCCGGTCCTCACTGTCGACGACGACCAGGTTGATGTCGTTGGTGGAGCTCATCAGGCGCGCGGCCTTCTCGGCGGAGTCGGTCGCGCGCACGAAGGCGGGTTCGGTGACGACGAGCTCGGAGACCATGGCCTCGGGCGCGTGCAGCACCAGTTCGCGCAGCTCGACGATGCCGGTGAGCCTGCGGCCGCGGTCGACCACCGGCAGCGTGTACACGGTCTCGGCGTTGCCGCCCTTGGCGCGCACCCAGGTCAGCGCCTGCGCCACGGTGAGGTTGCCGGGCAGGGCGACGACCTCGGGGGTCATGTAGAGCCCGACCGAGCCCTCGGGGTAGCCCAGCAGCGCGGCGGTCATCCGGCGCTCGCGCGGGCTCAGCCCGGCCAGCACCTTCTTGGCGACCTTGGCCGGTGCCTCGCGCAGCATGCGGGCGCGGTCGTCGGGGTCCATCGCCTCGACCAGGTCGCGGAAGCTCTTCTCCCGCAGGCCCTGCAGGATCTGCTGCTGGTCGACCGGCTCGAGTTCCTCGAACACGGTGATCGCGCGGTCCTTGTCCAGCAGCCGGAACACCACGCCGGCCTGCATGGCGTCCATGCGGGCCAGCGCGTCGGCGATGACGTGCGGGGGGCGGTTGTCGAGCCAGTCCATCACCCCGGCGACCCGGTGGGTCTCGACGATGTCGCGCACCGATTCGGACAGGATCGCCAGCGCCTCGGTCACCGAGTGGTCCTCGGTGCGCTGCTGGTCCGAAACTGCTTCGGGCGCAACGGAATCGACGGTTACGTGACGTGCTTCGACGAGATCGGTCTGCGACATGGGACAGTCCTCTGGCGCGTGGGCGCGCACTCCGGCGACAGCGCCGCGGGAATGCTACGAGTGTGGATCAGGGAACGGTGGCACACACCGCGGGCGTCCACCGCCACGGCCATCACGCACGACCGGCACGAACGAGCCGGGAATCAGTACGAGGACGAAGGGGCGACGCCGCGCGGCCTTCGACTGGGGGGTTCGCTGCGCATGGCAACACCACCTCCTCGTCGTCGCTGCCGACCCACGGCCGGACATCCTTCACTTCGTAGCCTACATGCGATGCGCCGACGTTTCACCTTGGCACTGTCGTACCACTGGCCACAGTGGCCCCGCTCACCGCGGAAGGTCGGCGCCGAGGGCGCGTTCCACCGCCCGCCAGTCCGGCGCGTGGGTCACCCAGTCCGGGGCCGGGGCGGCCTGCGCGCCGAACAGATACAGGTGCGGGACGTGTCCACGCAGGTGGCGATGGACATCGAGCCGGTCGTCGATCATGTGCGTGATGCCCAGCTCGGTACAGTGCGGCAGCTTCCCGGCGCGGGTGCGGCAGAACCGCAGATGCGCACGGGGAATGCCGGTGCGCGCGGCGAAATCGTGGTGGTCGAGCCATTGCCGGGTGCGCTGCTCGATGCGGGGACCGCATTTCGAGATCACCCAGACCCGGCCCTCGAAACGGGGCACCAGCGCGGCCAGCACATCCAAGGCATCGATGGTGGGTGGGGTGCGCATCGCCTCGGCGAAGCCACCGGAGAGGAAGAGTGTGTCTGCGCATTCCCCCGCGCCTGGCGCCAAGCGGTTTCCGCCCATATCCGCCGGTCCTGGATTCGGCGCGGCGCGCGCACAACCGTTGCCCGTTGCCGCGACAGTGGGGACAGTGGGGGCAGCGGTTCCCGTCACTCACTCCGAGGAGAAACCTGTGCGCTTCGGCATCTTCGTCCCCCAGGGCTGGCGACTCGACCTGGTCGGTATCGAACCGGCGGACCAGTGGGCGGTGATGCGCGAGCTGGCCCAGCGCTTCGACAGCGGCGCCGACTGGGAGTCGATCTGGGTCTACGACCACTTCCACACCACCCCGGTCCCCACCGATGAGGCGACCCACGAGGCGTGGACGCTGATGTCGGCCTTCGCGGCCACCACCTCGCGCGTGCGGCTGGGCCAGATGTGTACGGCCATGAGCTACCGCAACCCCGCCTATCTGGCCAAGGTCGCCGCCACCGTCGACCTCATCTCCGGCGGCCGCGTCGAGATGGGCATCGGCGGCGGCTGGTACGAACACGAATGGCGCGCTTACGGTTACGGCTTCCCGTCGGCCGGTGAGCGTCTCGGCCGGCTCGACGAGGGCGTGCAGATCTTCCGCCAGGCCTGGCAGACCGGCCGCGCCACCCTCGACGGCAGGTACTACCAGGTCGACGACGCCATCGTGCACCCACGACCGCTGCAGGAGAACGGGATTCCGATCTGGGTCGCCGGCGGCGGCGAGAAGAAGACGCTGCGCATCGCCGCCAAGTACGCCGACTACACCAACTTCAGCGGCGACCCGGCCGAGTTCGCCCGCAAGTCCGAGATCCTGGCCGAGCACTGCGCCGAGGTGGGCACCGATTTCGCCGCGATCACCCGCAGCTCCAACTTCAACGCCGTCGTCGGCTCCACCGAGGCCGAGGTCGCCGACCGCCTCGCCGCCGTCGTCGACCGACTCACCCCCTTCCTCGGCGCCGAAGCCGCCGAAACCCGCGTCCGCGAACAGTTCGCCACCAGCGCCGCCACCGGCACCCCGGAGCAGATCGTGGAACGTCTCTCCGCCGTCCGGGATCTCGGACTGGCCTACACCATCGTCAACTTCCCGGAAGCCGCCTACGACACCTCCGGCATCGAACTGTTCGAACGCGAGGTGATCCCGGCCCTGCGCTGACCGGATGTGCTGGCGGACAGCCGGTTCCGGCGAACACGCCGTACGAATCGGAAACGCCGCCCCGGGGTAACACCCCCACCGATCCCGCGGATCTCCCTTCTGGACCTGGCGTGTGACAGGTCCGGAAGGGACCCCGAATGAGTGAGATCCTGTCCGTCGAACTGCTCGCCGCCGGTTCGACCGTCCTGGGCGCCGTCTATGCCGCCGGACTCCAGCTACTCGAGGCCCGGCGCTCCCGCACCCGCGTCCAGCACCTGACCCAGGTGATCGCCGAGGGCGGCGAGAACACCGAGGCGCCGGTCCTCAGCGCCGACAACGAACAGCGCCCCGCCGAGTGGAAACACGACTGGCTCGAGGCCGCCGCCCGCAAACGCTCCGACCTCGACATCCAGAACCACGCCAGCGCCCAGCAGCAGCAGCGGATGACCACGATCGCCAGCCTGCTCTGCGGTGCCATCGCCATCGGCGTCATCATGTACGGCCTGATCACCGGCGACCCCGGTGATCCGCAGGGCCTCGCCACCGTCGCGGCCGGTCTCCTGCCCGGCGCCGCCAGCGGTCTGCTGTTCTGGCAGTCGCGCGGGGCGAGCGAACGCGCCGACAAGTTCGCCGACCGGATCTCGACCACGGCGGCGCGATCGGAGGCCCTGCGCATGTCCGCGACGATCCTCGACCCCGGCTCCCGTGACCGGTTCGCCACCGCCGTGCTGCTCAGCATCGCGTTTCCGGAGTTGAGCGGGCAGGAGATCTGGCGGATGGCCGAGAGCATCGATGCCGAGGGTGAGGGAGACCAGGCGGCGCGATGACCTCGGTGGTGCGCCGGGGTGCGGTGTGGCTGGGCCGGTGGTCGATGGTCTGGTCCGGGCGCAACGTCACCGAGGCCCTCGCCGGGGGCGATCGCCTTTTCGACGGTCCCGCGTCATCGTGGCGCTGGGCGCGTCCCGCCGCGTTCACATTCGCGACCGACCCCGCCGCGCGCTTCGCCGAGATGTCGGCGCTGCGCGCGGCCTTCGGCGCCGACTCCTCCCAGCACTGGCTCGCTGGAAACGCCTACTACCTGCACCGGTACAACAAGAACGCGCACATGGCCGCGCACCTGCTGCTCGAAGCGGCCTACGGTTTCCACCGCGACGACGAAGCGCTCGCCCGGCGACTCGTCGACACCGCGCGGCGGTGCACAGACGTCGAGGTGTGCGGCCAGCTGACCGCCCTGCTCGATGTCGTCACGCTGGTGCTGGACTACCGGCAGCCGCACCTGCTGTCCGACAGCGCGGTCGAGATCTCCCCGGCCCGCGCCTCGATCATCCGCTACCTGGTCGAACTCACCGGCACCTATCCCCGCCACGGCGTCTCAGCCGAGCTGCTGGCCACCGAGCACGGCTATCGCGTTCCACACTGCGACGGGAGCCCGATCGTGGTGCCGCCACCGATGCGCCGCGGCGCGCATGTGCGGGTGGCACGCAAGATCCGGCGGGCCCTGCGCCATCGAGAACACGAGCGAGCGGGCGAGATCGCCGGGAATTTCGCCGATTTCGCCGAGGCGACGGCGGATCGCGACATCGCCTACCGCGAGTTGCGCACGCTGGTGCAGTTGCTGTCATCACAGGGCCATCACTGGCTGGTCCTGCGGGTGATGCCCACGCTGATGCTGATCGGCCGCGATTTCTCCGTCCTCGGCACCGAGGCGAGGATCTGCGCCCAGGCGGCCAAGGCGTCTCGGCACGCGCGGCACCGGCTGGCGGCGCAGGCCCTGCAGGCCGAATGCCTGACTCGTGCCGATACCGACTCGGCGATGCGCGAAGGAGTGGACATCGTCGCGAAGGCACTCGCCGATCCCGAGATCGACGACCACCCCGAGATCAAGGTCGAATTGCTGTGGTGCGGCTACTTCGTGCTGCACAAGATCGGCCTGTACCGCCAGGCGCTCGACTGCCTGGGGACGATCGCCGAGCTGGATTCCTCGCCGTTTCGCGAATTGGCTGTCCAGTGGGCCAGGATCGATGTTCTCAGCCATCTGCGGCTGCATGTCCCCGACACGGAACTGTGGGCACTGCGTGACAAGGCCGTGGCCGAGAACAAAACGCGCTGGCTCGCCGAGGTCGATCTGCTGATCTCGCGCATGACCCAGGCCAGCGCACCGGAGACTGCGCAATTCCATCTGTTCCTCGCCACCGAGGGATTCCGGCGAGCGGGTGCGTGGGGCGATCTGGCGCGCTGCCTGTCCGCGATCGGCCAGCGCTGGACGGTCGACGGCTCGTACCTCCCGGCCGCCAAGGTCTTCACCGCGGCGATCGATCTCTGCCTGCGCCGCAAGGACTACGCGCAGGCGATCGAGATCCGCGCCGATCTCGCACAGGCATTGTTCCGCTCGGGCCAGATCGGTTTCGACGAATATCGCGACATGGTGATCGCGGCGACTCTCGACCAGACCCGCGACGGAAAGATCGTGACCATCAACAAGTTCCTGAGCGATGTCCACGAGAAGCACCCGCACGAGGCGTACAGGCACGCGTCCGCGGTCCTGTCCGGCTATGCGGTCTGGTGGGCGCGGCAGGCCATGACCACCTGGCGCGCCGGTCTGCTCGGACAGGTGGAATTCCTGCGGCACATCGCATTACAAGCGGGCTTTGCCAGCGAACAACCTCGAACCGCGATGATCGAGCTGATCATCGAAGGAGCATCGCAGAGCACACCGGCCCAGCACGAGACCCCCGAACTCCTCCCCGACGAGCACCTCCCTCATCCCGTCGATTCCGAGGTCGCCGATGAGATCGCTGATCTTCTGGGTCGCTCCGACGAGCGGCAGACCCTCATCGAAGACGCACGCCACCACCACATCCCACTGAGCCCGCCGATCTCGGTCTCGCTCGGCGACGGTGAGCACAGCGACACCGGTTTCTGCCTACCGACGCTGGCCACGGAAGCCGGAAACGCGCGCTGGATCTGGTGGTCACAGTGGGAATACGGTGACAGTCTCTATCACGCCGTCGTGACCAGCACCGGCGTTCATGACGCGTCGTGCACACCGAAATCCGCTGTCGCCGAGGCGATAACGGCATACCGCAAGGTCCTGCCCTTGGCCACCCGAGAGGACGACACCGACTACCGCGCCATCATCAAAGCGGCATCGGCGGTTTCGCCCGCCGAGGAACAAGCTCTCGCCGAGGGCGTGTCCGCGGCCCTCCTGCCCGACACCATCCGCGCTTTCCTGACCGAGTCACGCAAGCCGACAACCCTTTTCGTGCAGCCGACCTGGCTGACGGCTCAGCTCCCTCTCGGCCTTCTTCCCCTCCCGGACGGCCGCGTCCACGACCATTGCGCCCTCAACTATTGTCCGTCACCACTGCTGATGACCCGAGCCCGTCCGGGCCGCGAGAACGCCGAGGGCAGCGCGCTCATCCTGGACCCGGGTGGCGAACGACTGCTGGGCCGCCACCCCCGCGACATCCCCCTCCCCGGCGACCTCCGCACGGTGTTCGTCGGCGACCACCTCCCCCGCTGGGCGCAGACGCGGCTGAAAGCCCACCGGCCGTCCCGGTCCAGTCGGCAGAACATCAGGGACGCGCTCACCGAACGTCCCCCGAAGAAGATCGTCTTCGCCGGGCACGCCTCGCTCGCCGACAGCATGTCCCCGGGCCGAGCCGCCTTCGTGTTGGCCGACGGGACGATCTCCGCCGCCGCGTGGTTCCAGGATCACACCGCGTTCCCCGCCGCCGACGCGCTGATCATGATCGGCTGCGACAGCTTCGCCACCCGGGCGCTGGAACCGCTCGGGCTGGCCACCGCGGCGCTGGCGGCGGGAGTCGGGTCGATCGTGTCCAGTGTCTGGCCGCTGCCCAATACGGACGGAATGTGGAGTGCCGCCGCAGAACTCGTCGAACTGACCGATACCCACGCGTTTCCCGACGCGGTGCGGATCATGGGGCAGAACCGCCTGCGACGATGGCAGCGCACGGGCGATCCGGCGATGCATCCGCTGAACTGGTCAGCCTTCGTCGCCACCCAGGCAGCGGGTGCCAGTCGGCCGCCGGTGGAATAGCCTGAGGGCATGAGCGATCCGGGGGCGGAGCGGCGTGAGGCAGCGGCGCTGGCGAAGAGATATCCACGACGCGACGACGGCACACTGCGCCTCGGACCCGAGGTCGATGCCGAGGGCAGACCGGCACCGAGTCCGAAGAGCCTGTCCGCCAGTCGATCCGACGGCAGCAAGCCGGTGCCCGCCGTTGTCGCCGCCGTGCTGATCGACTGGACGCTGCACATCCTGGTCGGGGTGGGCGTGTGGCTGGCGCTGCGGCCGTCCGGACCCGGGATGGCGCTTCTGTACGGGTTTCTCGCCTGGATCGCGGTGTCGTTCGTCCACCGGACCGTGGTGCAGGCTCTAGCTGGGGCCACGCTCGGCAATGCCGTGTTCGGCCTTCGGCTGCAGCATCCCGACGGCAGTGCGCCCTCGCTGGAGCGGCTGATCGCGCGCTGGTTCACCACGCTGCTGCGGACGATCGGCGAACTCGTCTCGCTGCCCTGAGAGCGCCGCTCCGGCAGACACTTTCCTCGATGTGTCCTTGACCACACCCATGGTCTCCGGCTATGTTCACTCGCCAACAGAACTGGACAGGCGTTCAAATGAACACCTGTCCATCTGCGGAGTCGAGGGACGCGGATGATCGAGACAGCGAGGCGCGGCCGGGCCGTGCGATGGATGGCGGCACTGGCGCTGGTCGCCGGAATCGGGATGACCGGGAGCACGCCGGTCGCCGCGGAGCCGGGAGTCGCGCTGACTCCCCTGCGCGCCCAGGGTGCCGAACTGATCGACGGCTACGGCCGCACAGTACTGCTGCACGGGGTCAACAATGTGGACAAGTCCGCGCCGTATCTGCAGCCGGGCGACGGCCTGACACTCACCGACGCCTCGGCGGCGATCCTGGCGCGGCGCGGGTTCACCACCGTGCGGCTCGGCGTCTCCTTCGACGGCCTGATGCCCACCGAGGGCGTGGTCGACACCGCGTATCTGGATCGGGTCGAGACCGTGGTGGACACGCTCGCCGCGCACGGCATCTACACCCTGCTCGACAACCACCAGGACGGCCTGTCGAACATCTGGGGCGGCAACGGTTTTCCCGAGTGGGCGATCAGGGCACGTCCCGGTGACGGCGAGCCGAATCCGGGCTTCCCTCTCTACTACCTCATGCCGAGCATGAACGCGGGCTGGGACGAGGTGTGGAACAACACCCACGGCGTGCTCGACCATCTCGGCACCGCGCTCGGCGCACTAGCCGAGCGCATGAACGGCCGCGCGAGCGTGCTCGGCATCGAACTGCTCAACGAACCATGGCCCGGCACACCGTTTCTCACCTGCTTCCCCAACGGCTGCCCGGACTTCGACGCGAAATACCAACGCGCCCTGCAATACCTGACCGACGCGGTGCGGGCGCGGAACGCGGCGGTGCCGGTGTTCTGGGAACCGAACGTCACCTGGAACGAGACCATGCCCAGCCATCTGGGCAAGAATCCGCCGATCACCAGCCCGAACATCGTGTTCTCCCCGCACGACTACTGCATCCCCAGCCAGCTCGCCATCTACCTCGACCTGCCCGAGGAACTGCGCGCGGTGTGCCCGGTGCAGCAGGACAAGACCTGGGCCAACATCGATTCCTTCACCGCCCGCACCGACATCCCCACGCTGGTCACCGAATTCGGCGACGGCGACCCGACGGTACTGCACAACACCGTGTCCCGCGCGGACGAGCGGTTCGTCGGCTGGCACTACTGGCATTACAGCGCAAGCGACGGTGACCCGTTCCGCGGCGAACTCGGCAAGCAACTGGTCCGCACCTACCCGCAGGCCACCGCGGGCACCCCGGACAAGATGGTGTTCGACTCCACCACCGGCGATTTCGCCTATCGCTACCGGCCACGCGCCGCGTCGGCACCGACCGAGATCTATGTCTCCGACCTGGCCTATCCGGACGGCTACGAGGTCCGGATCAGCGGCGGCCGGGTGACCTCGGCGGCGGGGGCGCGCATCGTCACGGTGGAGGCCGACGGCAGCGAGCCGGTCACGGTCCACATCCACCGGCCGGGTTCGGCGGGTGCCGAACTGCCCTCGGGTAGCGGCACCGGGTCGGCGTCGGGATTGCCCTGGTCGACCGGTTCGGCGGGCTGATCCGGCTGACGCGGACCCGCAACCGCTTCTCCGGGAGCGGGTCCGCGATTCCCCAGCGGAACTCGGAGGACTGTCAGTGCGCGGCACAGATGTCGAGATCGTTGAGATCCATCAGGGTGTCGTCCACCGTCCCGACGACGGAAATACCTGGCTCCGGGTGGATTTCGCGCATCCAGCGCACCCGGTCGGCCAGGGGATATCGACTTCACCGAGGACGCGCAGACCAGCACCGTGAGCCGATCGCACCGGGCCGCGGCGGTGCGGAATATCGGTCGTTGAGACGACAATTCGACCGGAGGTTGCGGTACAAGGACTGCACCGGGTGCCTGTTAAGCGCGGTGCACCACGCTGACCCCATGAGCACTGCAGCACCGATCCGGCCCGCGGCGCGACACGGCCGATACGAGCGCGACGCCGACGGACGACTGGCCTACGTCCCCCGCGAGCCCGCCGCACCGGCGTCTCCGAAGAGTGAATTCCCGCTCACCGGAACGACATCCAGCGGCGCGGAGACCGGCGTGATCGCCGCCTTTCTCATCGACGCGACCCTGCACGCCGCCATCGGCGCCACCGCCTGGTACCTCGCCGCCGGCCCCACCGCCGTCCTCTACGGCCTCGCCGCCTGGCTCGGCGCGTCCTTCCTGCACCGCACGATCATCCAGCACCTCACCCACACCACCATCGGCAAATGCTCCTTCGGCCTGCGCCTGCGCCGCGCCGACGGCACCCACCCGTCCCTGTGGCAACTCGTCACCCAATGGTTCCGCGGCGGCTGGTCCTGCTTCGACATATTCGGCAGCATCGGCTGACAGAAAAAGGGCGGCCTCTCCAGGGAGACCGCCCTTTTCGTGATGTGTCATCTCATAGCATGCAGCTGACGCAGCCCTCCACCTCGGTCCCTTCGAGGGCCATCTGGCGCAGGCGGATGTAGTACAGGGTCTTGATTCCCTTGCGCCAGGCGTAGATCTGGGCCCTGTTGAGGTCGCGGGTGGTGGCGGTGTCCTTGAAGAACAGGGTCAGGGACAGGCCCTGGTCTACGTGCTGGGTGGCGGCGGCGTAGGTGTCGATGATCTTCTCGTAGCCGATTTCGTAGGCGTCGTCGTAGTACTCGAGGTTGTCGTTGTCGAGGTACGGGGCCGGGTAGTAGACGCGGCCGATCTTGCCTTCCTTGCGGATCTCGATCTTCGAGGCCACCGGGTGGATCGAGCTGGTGGAGTGGTTGATGTAGGAGATCGAACCGGTCGGCGGGACGGCCTGCAGGTTCTGGTTGTAGATGCCGAACTCCTGCACCGAGGCCTTCAGCTCACGCCAGTCGTCCTGGGTGGGGATGTGCACACCGGCGTCGGCGAAGAGCTGGGCGACCTTGGCGGTCTTGGGTTCCCACACCTGGTCGGTGTACTTGTCGAAGTATTCGCCCGAGGCGTACTTGGAGTCGGCGAAGCCGCCGAAGGCGCTGCCGCGCTCCTTGGCGATCAGGTTCGAGGCCCGGATCGCGTGGTAGACCACGGTGTAGAAGTAGATGTTGGTGAAGTCCACACCCTCTTCGGAGCCGTAGTGAACGCGCTCACGGGCGAGGTAGCCGTGCAGGTTCATCTGGCCCAGGCCGATGGCGTGGGACTCGTTGTTGCCCTGCTCGATCGAGGGCACCGAGTAGATGTGCGTCTGGTCGGAGACGGCGGTCAGGGCGCGGATCGAGGTCTCGATGGTCTGGCCGAAGTCGGGCGAGTCCATGGCCTTGGCGATATTGAGCGAGCCCAGGTTGCAGGAGATGTCCTTGCCGACCTTGGAGTAGGACAGGTCGTCGTTGAACTCCGAGGGGGTGGAGACCTGCAGGATCTCCGAGCACAGGTTCGAGTGGGTGATCTTGCCCGCGATCGGGTTGGCCCGGTTCACGGTGTCCTCGTACATGATGTACGGGTAGCCGGACTCGAACTGCAGCTCGGCGATGGTCTGGAAGAACTCGCGCGCCTTGATCTTCGACTTGCGGATGCGCTTGTCGTCGACCATCTCGTAGTACTTCTCGGTGACGTCGACATCGGCGAACGGCTTGCCGTAGATGCGCTCGACGTCGTAGGGCGAGAACAGGTACATGTCCTCGTTCTTCTTCGCCAACTCGAAGGTGATGTCGGGGATCACCACACCCAGCGAGAGGGTCTTGATGCGGATCTTCTCGTCGGCGTTCTCGCGCTTGGTGTCGAGGAAGCGGTAGATGTCGGGGTGGTGCGCGTGCAGGTACACCGCGCCCGCGCCCTGCCGCGCGCCGAGCTGGTTGGCGTAGGAGAACGAGTCCTCGAGCAGCTTCATGATCGGGATGACACCCGAACTCTGGTTCTCGATCTTCTTGATCGGCGCGCCGTGCTCACGGATGTTGCTCAGCAGCAGGGCGACACCGCCGCCACGCTTGGACAGCTGCAGCGCGGAGTTGATGGAGCGACCGATCGACTCCATGTTGTCCTCGATGCGCAGCAGGAAGCAGGACACGGGCTCGCCGCGCTGCTTCTTGCCGGAGTTGAGGAAGGTGGGGGTGGCGGGCTGGAAGCGGCCGTCGATGATCTCGTCGACCAGCTTGCCCGCGAGCACCTCGTCACCGGCGGCCAGGGTCAGCGCGACCATGACGACACGGTCCTCGAAACGCTCCAGGTAGCGCTTACCGTCGAAGGTCTTGAGGGTGTAGGAGGTGTAGTACTTGAACGCGCCGAGGAAGGTGGGGAACCGGAACTTCTTGGCGTAGGCCTGCTGGAACAGCTGCTTGACGAAGGGGCGACCGTACTGGTCGAGCACCTCGGCCTCGTAGTAGTTCTCCTCGACCAGGTAGTCGAGCTTCTCGTCCAGGTTGTGGAAGAAGACCGTGTTCTGGTTGACGTGCTGCAGGAAGTACTGGTGCGCGGCCTCGCGATCCTTGTCGAACTGGATCTCGCCGTCGGGGCCGTACAGGTTCAGCATGGCGTTGAGGGCGTGGTAGTCCAGGACCTCGCCCGCGTCGGCACGCACCGCGGCCTGCTCTAGACGGGCTGACTTGCCTGCCGGTGCTGTGGTTGCTGTTGCCAAAACAATCCCAATCCCTCTCGGACGCGCGCGACGTCCTCAGCGGTTCCCATGAGTTCGAAGCGATACAGGTACGGCACCCCGCATTTGCGCGAGATGATGTCGCCCGCAGCGCAATAGGTATCGCCGAAGTTCGTGTTTCCGGCCGCGATCACCCCGCGCAGCAGCGCGCGGTTGTGCGGGTCGTTGAGGAACTTGGCGACCTGCCGCGGTACGAGGTCCTTGTCGGGACGTTGTCCCCCCATGACGTGCCGACCACCCCCGTAGGTGGGGGTGATCAGCACGTAGGGTTCGTCGACGCGCAGCGATTCAGCGGTGTGCAGTGGTAGCCGAGTGGCCGGGAGACCCAGCTTCTCGACGAAACGACGAGTGTTCTCCGAAGCGCTGGAGAAGTAGACCAGCCCGCCCGGAGTGCTCCGCTCGGGCATGGCGCCTCCTTCCGGCGAAGTCCTAGGCGGCCGCGACGGCGAGCGACTTGATGCGGTCGGGACGGAAGCCCGACCAGTGGTCCTCGCCGGCGACGACGACCGGCGCCTGCAGGTACCCGAGCGCCATGACGTAGTCGCGCGCCTCGGCGTTCTCGGAGATGTCGATGATGTCGTACTCCACCCCGACCTTGTCGAGCGCCTTGTAGGTGGCGTTGCACTGGACGCACGCGGGCTTGGTGTACACGGTGACGGTCATCTGGGTTCTCCCTCTCCTATGCCTGATCCACAGCCTGAGATCCGTATGCAAAGCACGAACGGTGATGCTGCGCAAACTCCTGGATCTGGCGAAGAAAGCCCTGCTCGTAACCCCTTCCCTTGGGCCCGATCAGTGGTGGCTTCGTACCGTCTTCCAGTACCGAAGACACTACACCTAGTGGCCGACAGATTGGAACAACACAAGGTGTTGCGAGTCGCACAGATGTAATTCCCACGCGGTAAGTCCCAGGACGCGCGATCGACACGCTGGTGAAACAGTGGCCCAGATCACGATTTCGCATCTCGGCGAGTCTTCAGCAAACCCCGGGGACGGCGAAGGGGCGTCGCCTCCGCGAACGGATGCGACGCCCCTGTCAGAGCCGTGGGACAGCTTACGCGGTGACGGCCACCGCGTCCGCCGCGGCCACCAGTTCGTGCACGACCGCGCCGAGCTGGGTCAGCGCCTCGGCGTCCTCGGCCGGGTGGGTCGCGCCGAAGCGCTCACCGATGCCGCCGAACTGCGCGACAGCCGCCTCGACGACCACACCACCGGCCACGCCGACGGACTTGACGGTGTCGCCGTGCGCCCAGGCGGCGGCGTTCGGGGAGATCGACGCGCTCACCACGGCGACCGGCTTGCCCTTGATCGCGCCTGCGCCGTACGGGCGCGAGGCCCAGTCGATGGCGTTCTTCAGCACGGCGGGCAGGGTGCCGTTGTATTCGGGGGTCACCAGCAGGATCGCGCCCGCCTCGGCCACGGCCGCGCGCAGCGCCTCGGCCTGCGCGGGCACCTGACCGGGCACGTCGATGTCCTCGTTGTAGAAGGGCAGCTCGGCCAGGCCCTCGTAGATCGAGACCTCGGCACCCTCGGGCGCGGTCTGCGCGGCGGCTTCGGCCAGGCGGCGGTTGATCGAGCCCGCGCGCAGGCTTCCGACGAGAGTGAGGATGCGGGTCTCGCTCATGGCAACTCCTGGTGTACTCAGTAGGTGGGGATGTTTCTAAGATTCATCCGACAATAACCGGACCGAGGTCCGATTACTTCCCGCGGAGGACGTGTGAGCGGCGTGAGCTACGGCACACCGAAGTCGGACGAGCCGCCCTTGCTGCCGATCGGGCAGCTCCTGCCCGGCAGCGCCGAGCCCATCGAGCGCGCCGACGCCGCCCGCAATCGCGCCCTGCTGCTCGACGCCGCCCAGCAGCTGGTGCGCGAGCACGGTGTCGACGGGCTGACGATGGACGCGCTGGCCAAGCGCGCGGGCGTGGGCAAGGGGACCGTGTTCCGCCGCTTCGGCAACCGCACCGGCCTGATGCTCGCCCTGCTCGACCACTCCGAGCAGAAGTTCCAGGCGTCGTTCATGTTCGGCCCCGCCCCGCTCGGGCCCGCCGCCGAGCCGGTCGACCGGCTCATCGCCTTCGGACGCACCCGGTTGCTCGACATCGAGGTCGAAGGCGATCTGCACCGGGCCGCCGAGCAGGGCGACGCCCGTTTCGGCGGCGGCCCCTACGGACTGCACAAGGCGCACGTCCAGTTGCTGCTCCAGGCGGCCGGGGTGCGCGGGTCACTCCCCCTGATCGCCGACTCCCTGCTGGCCACCCTCACCGCGGCGCTGGTCACCCACCAGATCGACGCGCTCGGCTTCACCCGCGACCAGATCGGCGACAACTGGGAATGGCTCGTTCGCCGGGTTGTTTCGCCTGCCGCACAAGTAGAGTGAGACGGCATGGCGACACTGCGTGAACAGATCATCACCGAACTGGGTGTGCTGCCCGAGATCGAGCCCAAGCAGGAGGTCCGCCGCCGCGTCGACTTCCTCAAGGACTATCTGCGCAGCACCCCGGCCAAGGGCTTCGTCCTCGGTATCAGCGGCGGCCAGGACAGCTCGCTGGCCGGTCGGCTGTGCCAGCTCGCCGCCGAGGAACTGCGCGCCGAGGACACCGAGGCCACCTTCCTGGCCGTGCGCCTGCCCTACGGCGTGCAGGCCGACGAGCACGACGCGCAGATCGCCCTGAACTTCGTCGACCCCGATCGCTGCGTGGTGGTGAACATCCGCCCCGGCGCCGACGCGGTGGCCGCCGAGGTGGCCGGTGCGCTCGACCACGAACGGCTGCGCGACTTCGTGCGCGGCAACATCAAGGCCCGCGAGCGGATGGTCGCCCAGTACGCGCTGGCCGGGCAGGAGAACCTGCTGGTCGTCGGCACCGATCACGCCGCCGAGGCGGTCACCGGTTTCTTCACCAAGTTCGGCGACGGTGGCGTCGACCTGACCCCGCTCACCGGGCTCACCAAACGCCAGGGCGCGGCGCTGCTGCAGGAACTCGGCGCGCCGTCGAGCGTGTGGTCGAAGGTGCCCACCGCCGATCTCGAGGACGACCGCCCGGCGCTGCCCGACGAGGAGGCGCTCGGCCTGCGCTACAGCGAGATCGACGACTACCTCGAGGGCAAGGACGTGGCGCCCGAGGTGGCCGCGCGGCTGGAGTCGATCTTCACCAACACCCGGCACAAGCGCACGGTGCCGGTCACCCCGCTCGACACCTGGTGGCGCTGAGCACCCTCAGCAGCTGACTCCCTCGCCGGACGCGGTGGCGCGCAGCAGGTCCCGGACCAGGTCGTAGTCCGGGTCCTTGCGGAAGCGCAGGCAGCCCTTGCCCATGTCGTGTCCGGCGAGGCGGTCGGCGAGGGCGTCGCGCACGTCGGTGCGCAGCAGGTAGAAGGAGATGTACTGCTTCTGGGCGGCGAAGGCGATCTCGCCGACACCGTCGCGTTCATAGGCGGGCATGCCGTAGGCCATCACCTCGGTGAAACCGGGCAGCTCGGCCAGGCACAGCTCACGCAGCCGGGTCAGGGCCGCGCGGCGTTCGGGCGGGAGCTCGGCGAGGTAGGTCGCGACGTCGGTGGCGCGGCTCTGGACCATGCTCAGCCGCCCGCGAACGGCGGCAGCACGTCGACGCGCTCGACCAGCATGGCCGCCGGGTCGCGGGTGAGTTCGTCGCCGATGAGGAAGGCGCACACGCGGACCAGCGTGTCGACCTCGGTGCCGTAGGTGGCCGCCAGGGTGGCGCGTAGATCGGCGACGGTGGCGCCCACGGGCAGGTCGAGTGATTCGGTGTTCTTGCCGACCGCGTCGGCGATCGCGGCGAAGTAGCGGACCTCAACCACCGATGGCTCCCATCGTGCGTTCCGGGGGGACGAAGCCGGCGGCGTCGATACCGTGTCCGGCCCACTTCTGCCACATCGCGCCGCGCCACAGCTCGGCGACCTCGTCGTCGTTCGCGCCAGCCCGCAGCACGGTGCGCACGTCGAACTCCTGGTCGCTGAACAGGCACGAGCGCAGCATGCCGTCGGCGGTGAGGCGGGTGCGGTCGCAGTTGTCGCAGAACTTGCGGGTGACGGTGGCGATGATGCCCACCGTCGCCGGACCGCCGTCGACCAGCCATTTCTCCGCCGGAGCCGAGGGGTCGGCGCGGGCGGTGGGGGTGAGGGTGAAGCGGGCGCCGAGCACATCGAGCAGGTCGGCCGCGGTGACCATGTGGTCGCGGGCCCATTCGTGGTCGGCGTCGAGCGGCATCTCCTCGATGAACCGCAGTTCGCAGCCCTCGGCGATGCACCAGGCCAGCAGGTCGGGCGCGCCCGCCAGGTTCTGCCGCATCAGCACGGCGTTCACCTTCACCGGGGCCAGCCCGGTGTCGCGGGCGGCGCGGATGCCGTTGAGTACCGATTCGAGGCGGTCGCGGCGGGTCAGGCGGGTGAAGTCGAGGCGGTCGACGGTGTCGAGGGAGACATTGACCCGCGACAGGCCCGCCGCGGCGAGCGCGCGTACCCGGTGTTCGAGGCCGACGCCGTTGGTGGTCATGGCCAGCGGCGTGTCGGGCACGGCCGCGTGACAGCCCGCGACGATGTCCTCCAGTTCACGGCGCATCAGCGGCTCCCCGCCGGTGAAGCGCACCTCGCGGACTCCGAGCTCGCGCACCGCCAGCGACACCAGGCGCACGATCTCGTCGGTGGTGAGCAGTTCCTGGCGCGGGATCGGCGGCAGGCCCTCCTCGGGCATGCAGTAGGTGCAGCGCAGCGAGCACTTCTCGGTGATGGACACGCGCAGATCGCGGGCGACACGGCCGAAGCGGTCGACGAGGAAAGGCGTGTCGGGCCTGCCGTCGAGGGACGGCAGCTCCGTTCGCACAGCGGGAATCCCCATCTCGACCAACGTCATCTCTCTAGTATGACCCGTAAGGCCCAGCACGATCGGTGCGGCGGGCCGATTGGTCGCGAACTCGTCAGCTCACCGCAAGCTACCCCGCGCGGTGAGCCACGCGCGCAGAACGCGCCGGTCCGGCGGCGATTAGGCTGGGACCATGACTCCCCGGCCCGCCACCGCGTCGGCCCGCAGCGTCGACGAGTACCGCGAGACCGTCGCCGCGCTGCTGGCCCCGCTCGCCGACCGCCAGGACGAACAGGTCCCGGTGCCCGGCGCGCTCGGTCGCGTCCTCGCCGCCGACGTGCTCTCGCCGATCGATCTGCCGGTGTTCCGCAACTCGGCCATGGACGGGTACGCGGTGCGTGCGGCCGACGTGACCGTCACGCCGGTGGAACTGCCGGTCGCCGGGGTGATCGCCGCGGGCGGAGCCGGTGCGGAGCTGCCCGTCGGATCGGCGCTGAAGGTCATGACGGGCGCGCCCATGCCGCCCGGCGCCGACTGCGTGATCCCGGTGGAGGACGTGCAGGCCGGGCCGCAGCGGATCGTCGTGGAACGGGGACGCGGGCGCGGTGAGTTCGTCCGTGAGGCGGGCACCGATGTGCGGGTGGGCGCGCTGGTGGCGCGGGCGGGCACCGTGCTGGCGCCCCGGCACATCGCCGCGCTGGCCGCCGTCGGCCTGCCCACCGTGCCGGTGCGAACCAGGCTGCGCGCGGTGTGCCTGACCACCGGCGACGAGTTACGCCCGGCGGGCAGCGAGCTCGCGCCGGGACAGATCTTCAACTCGAACGGGATCGCGCTGGCCGCCGCGCTGCGGGCCGACGAGGTCGACGTGGTCGATATCGCGCACAGCACCGACGACCCGGCCCGGTTCACCGCCGCGCTGCACGCCGCCACCGCGGCCGCCGACGTGGTGTTCACCTCCGGCGGGGTGTCCAAGGGCGATTTCGAGGTGGTCAAGGACGTGCTCGAGCCGCTGGGCGGCACCTTCGGCTCGGTCGCCGTGCAACCGGGCGGACCACAGGGCTACACCGTGGTCGACGGCGTCCCTGTACTCAGCTTCCCCGGCAATCCGGTGAGCACGATGGTGTCCTACGCGGTGTTCGCGCGTCCGGCCATCCGGGCCCTGGGCGGACTGCCCCCGGCGCCGACCGGCGAGACCGCCCTGCTCACTCCGCTGCGCTCCCCCGCCGGGCGCCGCCAGTTCCTGCGCGGCCTGCGCACCGACGACGGGGTCGAGGTGATCGGCGGGCCCGGCTCGCACCTGATCGCGGGGATGGCCTGGGCCGATGTGCTCGTCGACGTCCCGTCCGAGGTCACCTCGCTGGGCGTGGGCGCCCCTGTGCGAATCTTGTCGCTATGAGCGAGTTGTCCCACGTCGACGGCGAAGGCCGCGCACGCATGGTGGATGTGAGCGGGAAGGCCGACACCACCCGGATCGCCGTTGCCGCAGGGGAATTGCAGACCACGGCCGAGGTGATCGCACTGGTGCGGGCCGACGGGATGCCCAAGGCCGATGTGCTCTCCACCGCGCGCCTGGCCGGAATCGCCGGTGCCAAGAAGACTTCCGAGCTGATCCCGCTGTGTCATCAGCTGGCGCTGTCGTCGGTGAAGGTGGAGTTCGGGTTCACCGAGACGTCTATCACGGTCGAGGCGACGGCCAAGACGACCGGGCCGACCGGGGTGGAGATGGAGGCGCTGACCGCTGTCGCGGTGGCGGGGCTGACGCTGCACGACATGGTGAAGGCGGTGGACCCGGCGGCGGTGATGAACGGGGTGCGGCTGGTCACCAAAGAGGGTGGCAAGCACGGGCATTGGGTGCGGCCGGAGAGTCGTCCCGGCGCGGTCGCGACGCCCGAGGTCACCCACGCCACCGTGCCGACGGATGCCACGGTCTCGATGGCGGTTGAACCGAATGACGTTGACGCCGTGGCAGGTTCACCGAAGGCGGTCGTCGTGGTGGCCTCCACCCGCACCGCCGCCGGGACCCGCGAGGACACCACCGGCCCCGTCCTCACCGAATGGCTTACCGCGCAGGGTTTCTCGGTGCGCGGACCGCTCGTCTACGCCGATGCCGAGATCGCGACCGGGCTGGCCGACGCGCTGTCCGGCGGGCCCGCGCTGGTCGTCACCACCGGGGGCACCGGCGCCTCGCCCACCGACGCGACACCGGAAGCCACTCGCGCGGTGCTCGATCGGGAACTGCCCGGTGTCGCCGATGCCATCCGGCAGCGCGGCACGGCGAAATTCCCACTGGCGGCACTGAGTCGTGGCGTGGCGGGCCTGGCAGGACGTACCGTCGTAGTGAACCTGCCGGGTTCCCCCGGTGGCGTGAAAGACGGCATCGCCGTGCTGGAACCGTTGTTGGATCATCTGCTGGCGCAGGTGGCCGGAGGAGGCGACCATGACTGAGCACGGCCTCGTCCGGCTGACCGCGATCCGCGAGGACGATCTGGACCCCATCGAGGTCGAACAGGCCGTCGACGGACCGGAATTCGGCGCGGTGGTGGTGTTCACCGGCAAGGTGCGCAATCACGACGGCGGTCAGGCGGTCAGCGCGCTGGAGTACTCCGCGCACCCGCAGGCGGAACGCTTCCTGCGGCAGCTGTGTGCCGAAGTGGCTGCGGCCCACGATCTTCCGGTCGCCGCGACCCATCGCATCGGCTCACTGACCATCGGCGATCTGGCCGTAGTGGTCGCGGTCGCGGCGCCGCATCGGGCCGAGGCGTTCACCGTCTGCCACGAGCTGGTGGACCGGATCAAACACGAAGTGCCCATCTGGAAGCGGCAGTTGTTCGCCGACGGGCTCTCCGAATGGGTCAACGCCTGCGGTTAGTCCACACTCGGGGTGTAGCGCCACACGCCGAGCATGGCCTGTTCGTCGGTGTGCGCCGGTCCGTCGACGGCGGTGTCGCGCAAGCGTTTCAGCGCCTGCTCGGTGTCGATTCCGGTGCCGATCAGCACCAGGGTTGATGTCCGTTGTTCGCCGCGCGCCCAGGTGCCCGGGGTGAAGACGATGTGTCGGCCGACCAGGTGCACCTCGAATTTGCGGCGCTCGCCGGGAACCGCGAAGGACACGAATCCCTTGGCGCGGAACAGTCCTGACGGCGGGTCCTCCAGGAAGGTGACCAGGGCGCGGGGGTCCAGCGGGTGTGCACTGGTGAACGTCACTGTGACGTAGTCGTCGTGGAGATGGCGGTGGTCTGGTTCGTCGTGATCGTGGTCGTGCTCGTCGAGCAGGGAGTCGAAACTCAACTGCTGGGCGACTGTCGGGGCTTCCGGGGTGCGCTCGTCGAAGAGCAGGCCGGGGTCGACCCGGCCGTGCGTCGTCGCGTGGACCGGCACCTGGCCGACCCATTCGCTCAGCCGCCCACGCAACTCGGCGAGGGCCTCCGGCGATACCCGGTCGGCCTTGTTCACCAGCACCAGGTCGGCCAGGCGCAGGTGCGAGACCAGCTCCGGGTGCTGCGCGCTGGTCTGCCCGAACTGCTCGGCGTCGACCACCTCGACCAGCCCGCCGTACCCGATGCGCGGATTCGGGTTGGCGATCACCATCCGGATCAGATTGCGCGGCTCGGCCAGACCGCTGGCCTCCACCACGATCACATCCACCGCGCTGCGAGGCTGGGCCAACCGGCCGAACAGATCGTCGAGCTCGGAGACGTCCACCGCGCAACACACGCACCCGTTGCCCATCGACACCATCGCGTCGACCTGCCCCGCCACCAGCATCGCGTCGATGTTCACCGACCCGAAGTCGTTGACCACCACCCCGATGCGGGTGCCGCGATTGTTGCGCAGCAGATGGTTGAGCAGAGTCGTCTTCCCCGACCCCAGAAAGCCCGCGACTATGACGACAGGAATCACGCCGACCATGGTGCCACTACGCGGCGCCCGCTCCCTCGGCCCCCGAGGGGACAGCCGCGCCACGCGAACGGCACAGCGGCCGTCGTGGTGACGACCGCTGTGCCGGGTCTGCGCCTTGCGCGGATGCCGTGATTACTTCGTCGGGCCGAACACCACGCCCGCGAGGGTGTAGGCGAGGTTGATCAACTGGCTGGTGGCGGCGCTGTTGTCCATGCCGAGGGCCTGAGCCATGGGCATCAGCAGGTTCATGATCGTCATCACCGGACCACCCAGCGAGCTGCTCAGTGAGCTGACATCGGGCAGTGATTCCTCCGGTGTCGCCTGGGACTTCGGCGTGGTACCACGCTCGCGCGGGGTGGGCGCCGGAGCCGAAGGCGCTCCCGGCGGCGCGGTGCGGACGGGCACCGGATCCCCGATCGGGGCACGCGCCGGGATCGGGCCGACCGGAGTCGCGGGCGAAGTCTGCTTCGGCGGAACCGGAGCGTGCGGCGGCGCGGCAGGCTCGGAATTCGCCGGAGCGGGGTCGGCCGTGGTCGCCGGAGCCGGCGGGGCGGACGGGACGGAGGTCGTCGTCCGCGCGGCACCGGTACTCGGTGCGGACCTCGGCGCTGCCGGAACAGAACCCGAATCCGCCGGAACCGCACCCGCCCCCGGAACAGAATCGAGACCAGCCGGAGGAGCAGTCGGCACCACGTCCGCACCGGGTACCGGGACCAAGCCCAAACCCTGAGCCGGAGCCGGAGCAGCGCCGGGAGTGGTGACGGCGTCAGGCACGGCAGACCGGCCGGCGCCGGGCGTGGGAACCGGGACCGCACCCAGGCCCTGGGCCGGAACACCGCGCGGGCCCGGAGCCGCGTCCGGTGTCGCCGACGGAACCGATGTCGTCATTGGATTCGGCGCCGAATCAGGAGTATTCGAAGGAACGGCTTCCCGAGTGCCGTCCGGGGCTGCGGGCGGCGCCGCGTTGTCGCCGGGGATGGTGAGGCCGCCGGTGGAGCCGGTCGGGGGCTTCGGGGCGACGGGGGACGGGCCGTTGGTGGCCGGGTCCGGTTTCTTCTCGCCGGGGATGGACAGGTGGCCGCTGGAACCGGTAGGCGGCTTCGGGGGGTCGGCGACCGGGTGACGGACGGCGGCGAACAGGCTGACCGGTGCGGCAGCGGGATCCGCGGGGACGGGTTCCTCTGCCGGAGCCGGGGCGTCCGCGGGAGCGGGGGCCGGGTCCGCTGCCGGGGCCGAGTCGACGGACGGGGTACCGGACGGAGCGCCCTGATCAGACGGAGACGCGCCCTGGTCGGCCGTGAGCGGGGCCGCGGGGTGTTCCGGTGCGGGGGCACCGGCTGGGTCCGGCGATGCCGGGTCCGTCCCGTGCGCGGGGGCACCGGCCGAGTCCGGCGATGCCGGGTCCGTCCCCTGCGCGGGGGCACCGGCCGAGTCCGGCGATGCCGGGTCCGTCCCCTGCACGGGAGCACCGGCCGGGTCCGACGGTGCCGGGTCGGCGCCCTGTGCGGGGGCACCGTGGGGCTGGTCGGGGGCCGCGGAGCCGTTGGACTCCGCGGCGGGCGGCGCAGCCGGGCCAGTGCTGTCGGTGGACGCACCCGCGGGTCCGGTGCCCTCAGGGGAAGCGGTCGTGGGCTCGGTCGGAGCGGCACCCGAGTCGGCGGATTCTGTCGGAGCGGCACCGTCGGTGGACTCCGTGCCGTTCGAGCTGGAGTCGGGGGCGGTTGTTTCCTCCGAGCCCGCGGTCCGGTCCGGTTCGACGACCGGAGTCGTCCCGGCGACGGGTGCGTTCATCAGGAAGCCCACCACGCCGGTGGCGATCGCTACCGCGTGCTTCAGCTGTCCGTCGCGCGATTCCAGCAGCGCCGCGTCCTCGGCGTTGGCGCCGTTGCCCATCTCGACGAAGACCAGCGGGATATGGGTCAGCGCGGGGCCCGCGATATCGGCCCTGGTCTGCAGTCCCTCCTGGACACCGGCATAGGTGGCCGAGGCGAAACCGGCGGCGCGGTAGGCGTCGCGTATCGCGGCCGAGGCCGCCCGGCCCGCGCCGGACTGCGCGTGCTCGGCGGCGGTGTCGGGGATCGGCAGTTCCGGCACGATGAGGTGGAAGCCGCTCAGGTCGGCGGGTGCGCTGTCGGCGTGGATGCTCACCGCGATCTGGGCGCCTGACGCGTTGGCCGCGCGGGCCCGATCGTCGACACATCCGCCCCAGCCGGAGTCGTCGTCGCGGCTGAGCACCACCTCGGCGCCCAGCGCCTGGAGCGACGCCTTGACCAGCTGCGCGACCTCCCAGTTGATGGTGTGCTCGGGGATGCCGTGCAGCGAGGTCATGCCGGTGGTCTGGCAGTCCTTGGTGCCGCCGCGGCCGTTGTCGACCTGGCGGCTGAGGTTCTCGGAGTGATTCGGTCCTTGATGACCGGGGTCGAGGAAGATCGTCTTCCCGACCAGTCTGTCGGCGGGCTGCCCGGGTGGCGCCGCGTGGGCGGTCACGGGCATCAGCCCGGACAGCGACACCACGACCGCGGCGGAGACAGCGGAGCAGAGACCGGCATTGATGATGTTTGGTTGCATATGTTCGGTCGGCACCCCGGGACCGGAGCACCCCTCCCTTCCCATTGGTAACACCAAACCCACTGGTTCACTCTTGCAACGAGCGTTACCACAGATCAAGCACCGTTACCGAAACGCAACCGCCGGAAAAACAGGAAAAAGCGCTGGTCAGGCGCCCAGATAAGCGGGAATCGGACCTACTCAGGCAACGTCTGGCAACTGCCGCAGCGAGCGCAGCGCGTAGTGCACCCGCGTCTTCACGGTGCCCACCGGAATGCCGAAATCCGCTGCCACTTCCCGGTATCCACGATCGCGCAGGATCACCTCGACCACCGCCGCCCGCTGCGGTTCCGGCAGCAGCGCGAGCAGGTGCTCGACGAGCAGACCGTCGATCACCCCCTCGGCGAAATCCGGTCCGCCACAGACAGGCAACTCGGTGATGTCGTCCCAGCCCACGTCGCCGGGGCGGGCCGCCCGCGCCCGCGCGATATCGATGAGGACATGCCGCTCGATCGTCGAAAGCCACGCCCGCACAGTGCCTTTGCGCTCGTCGAACACCCCGCACGCCCGCCACCCGCGCAGCAGGGTCTCCTGCACCGCGTGTTCGGCCAGGCCCCGATCGCCGAGGCTGCGCATCGCCCGCCAGTGCAGCAGGCCGTGGTCGGCGGCCAGCATCGCCGCCAGCCCGTCTCTGGTGCACAGTCGCGCGCAGTGCGCGCCGCAGGGTGTGTCGGTCATATCGATATATCGCACCGGCGGCCCCCGATGACAACGTCGCGTCTTAAGCCGGTCTTCAGAAGACTGCTGGGCCCCCGCGCGACACTTTTCCTGCGAGCCCGGCCGGGCCTGCTCCAGGAGGGGGGAGCAGGGCTGCCGGGCTCGCCCTTTTCGGCGGCTTCCCCGATTCCCCACCCACGACGGCGGCGCGGCGACGACAATCGCGGCGAGGAGCTGTTGTTACGTGGACATCCATGCATTTCCGACCGGCGCGCAGACGCCGGTCGACCGGGCCGAGGCCTCCCGCATCGCGGACGATCACCTACCCGCCGACGCGCCGGGCACCGAACGCCGGATCGCCGAATTCCCCGAAGGTTTCGCCGTTTTCGCGGTCGTGCCGACGCACGCACCGGCGGATCGGCCGGTGCCGGTCGGCGGTTCGGTGTACGTGATCGACAAGCGGACGGGCGCGGTGTCGGCCTGGCCGACCTATCCCCCTTCGCTGATCGCCGAGCAGTACGCGGCGGCGCGGGTGATCGTCGAGGACACCTGGCCCGACCCGGACTGAGCGACCTCACCACAACGCCCGTCCAGAGCCTAGGCTGGTAACCGCCGGTGACCAGCCTGGATGGCCCGTGCGCGCCGTCGTCGACAACGAAGGAATTGCACACATAGCGATGTGTGCATACGATAGCCCTCGATCGAACCGCAGCAGAAGGGGAACGCGATGGGCGCAGGACACGGGCACGACCACGGGGTGTCGGCCGACAGCGATCGGCGGTGGCTGGCGGGGGCACTGGCGGTGATCGTCACGTTCCTGATCGGTGAAGTGATCGTCGGCGTCATCGCCGACTCGCTGGCACTGCTCTCGGACGCGGCGCACATGACCACCGACGCGGCCTCCATCGTGCTGGCGCTGCTCGCGATCCGGCTGGCGGCGCGCCCGGCGGCGGGGCGGATGACCTTCGGCTGGAAGCGGGTGGAGATCCTCTCGGCCCAGGCCAACGGGCTGACGCTGCTACTGCTGGCGATGTGGCTGGGTTACGAGGCCATCCGCAGGCTGTTCGAGCCGCCGGAGGTGCACGGCACGCTCGTGCTGATCACCGCGCTGGTCGGCGTGGTGGTGAACGTCCTGGCGACCTGGATGATCAGCAAGGCCGACCGGTCGAGCCTCAATGTCGAGGGCGCCTACCAGCACATCCTCAACGATCTGTTCGCCTTCATCGCCACGGCGGTGGCCGGTCTGGTCATCATTCTCACCGGGTGGGCGCGCGCCGACATCGTGGCCAGCCTGATCGTGGTGGTGCTGATGATCAAGGCGGGCATCGGGCTGATCCGCGCGTCGAGCCGCATCTTCCTCGAAGCCGCGCCCGACTATCTCGACCCCGCGCGGGTGGGCCGCGACATGGCCGCCCGCGAAGGCGTCACCGAGGTGCACGACCTGCACATCTGGGAGATCACCTCCGGCTCGCCCGCGCTGTCGGCGCACGTATTGGTGGAGCCGGGGCACGATTGCCACGCGGTGCGCGAGGACATCGCGCACATGCTCGACCACGAGCACCACATCGGGCACGTCACCCTGCAGGTCGACCACGCGAACCCGAAGGTGCTCGACATCGGCGCCGCGCGGCCGGACGAGGGGCACTGCGGCGAGTCGCACGGTCCGACACACGTGCCGGGACGCGGCACCGCCACGCACTCGCACTGAACGCGGGAAGGCCCCACACCTCGTCCGGGTGCGGGGCCTTCTCGTAGGTCACGCGGTCAGGGCGGACCTGGTCGTCACATCGACCTGGGGGCTGGATCAGCCGCCGAAGGAACCGGTCCACAGGGTGTCGACGATGCCGTGGAGCGCGGCGCCGAGGGTGTCGAAGAGGCCGTTCAGGGCGGCGCTACCGGTGTCGATGATAACGGGGATCATAAGAATTCCTCTGTTTCTCGATAGGTCCAGCGGGGCTGGCTTACGAATGGCATATCGAGCCCCGATCGCCTCGGGTTACGAATTTCCCGATTTCGTGACGACGGTAACAGTTGACACAAAAACCTATCACCACCAGGGCTTTTCGCGTGATACACCATCTTTCTGAGGCGAATATGAGAGCCTTCTGAGATTCACATTTCGCCAACTGATAAGGACAAATTTCCCATGCCCCGAGAAATAGGGGCACCGCTACATTCCGTCACACACAACCCTGAATTCCCTGCGCACACCGCATTTCCGGCGGCAATTCAGTGCGGAAACACCCGGGGCTGCCGCAACTCGACCCCCACCCGCGACTCCCCTATCCGGCGCGCCACGTCCTCGAGCGTTTCCGTCCCCTCCAGCCGCTCCAGGCACCGGTGCCGCCGGGCGAGCCCGACGAGATCGACGGTGAAGTACATGGCCATCAGCGGATTGACGAACAACTCCCCCACCCGCGCGCGCCCCGGCACGGCCACATCGCCGTGCGCACCGGCGAGCGCGGCCGCGATCTGCCCGTTGACCAGGCTGGGCCGCCGTGTCTCCCGCGCCGCCGCGGCGACCGCGTCGCGGTAGAGCAGTGCGCCGGGGGCGTCGCCGGGGATGGAGAAGGCGCCCAGGTAGGCCCCGGCCGCGTCCAGGTCGGCGATGTTCTCCAGCACGTGGACGTGGTTGACGCCGTGGAAGCTGTCGATCCCGAAGCCCAGGCAGAAGACCTGCCGTTCGAGGGCGTGATCCAGCCCGGCGACGGCGGCCAGGCTCGCCAGGTCTTCCTCGGGTGTGCCGAGACGTTCCTCGTCACCGCGCAGCAGGATGTCGGTGCCGCCGTCGACGAGCACGATCGCGTCCAGCGCGAGTCGCTCGGCCAGCAGCGCGTACTGCGCGCGGAGCGGAACGACCCCCGCCCGTGGGAGTGCATGGACGACAGGCGACATGCCGGTCGGGACGAGCGCCCGCGCCAGACTTCGCTCGGGGAAGTACGTCGCGGGGCCCGGGGAGTCCGGGACCACCGGAACGAGGCCGTCCCGCTCGAGCGCGGCCAGTGCCGACGGGTCGGTGAAGGAGAGGTTCGCGAAGTGGACGCGGACGCCGGCGTCGTGGAGGGCGACGGCCAGCGGCAGGGCGGCGTAGGCGTCGAAGCCGCCGCCCGCGCCCGCCAGGAGAACGTTGCGACGGTTCGCCATGCGGGCTACGGCGCGGGGAGTGAACAGGTCCACCGGGATCTATGCCTGGTCGGCGGGTTCCGGGAAGGTGTGCGCCAGTTCGATGGGGCCGAGGAGGTGGGCGTTGAAATCGTCCAGTTCCTCGGCGGGGATCCAGTATTCGAGGATGTCGCGACCGCCTACCTGGTGGATGTCGTAGTTCGCCAGGTAGGCGGTGTCGACGGTGAAGCGGGTGACGTACCCGGAACCGGACGCGGGCACGTTCCAGTCGCGGGCGATCATGATCGCGTAGTCCTCGGTGAGCACCGGATAGAAGATCGGCTGATCGGGCAGGCGGGGTGGCCAAGCGCGCCAACCGGATTCGGCCACCAGGGCCAGCTCGGTGGGCCCGGTCGGGCGCCACAGCACGGTTCCTTCGGTCATGATCTCCACCCCCACTGTTTTTGGTCTAGAGAACCTTAACAACCTCCGGGGCTGGGGTCGAGGCGAATTCGGGGTCCGGCACGGAGGCGAGGTGACCGCCGGTGAGCATGCGCAGGGCGACGCCGAGGAAGGCGAGATGGGTCCGCAGAGCCCGCTGGGTGCGGACCACCGAGGTGACCGTGGTGGTCCCGTCCGGCGCCGGACGCCCGGCGAACCGGTCGCCGAGCCAGTCGAGAACCGCGGGGACGACGAGGAATTCGAGCGGCAGGTGCGAGCCACGACGGATGCGCAGGTAGTCGACGGTGGCACCCGCGCGGCGGTAGCGCTCGACGTGGGCGTCGATGTCGGCCACCGCGATCACCTCGTCGCGCACGCCCTGCACCACCAGCAGCGGCGCCGCGGGCGCGCGGGTGCCGGGTTCGATATCGGCGAGGATGCGGCGCAGGGCCGGTTCGGCGAGCAATCCGTCGAGCCCGCCGCGCAGATGACGGCTCACGTCGCGACGCAGGAAACGCAGCAGCAGCGCGAAGGTACTGCGCTGTTCGGCCTCCCCCAGCAGCGCCCGGTACCGATCGTCGAGGTGATCGCGCAGCACCTGGTCGAGTTCGGGGTAGGCCTGGCGCAGCCCCGCCACGAAGGCGGCGGGGAACCCGGCGAACCAGCCGCCGTTGAGCCGCACGAACGCCGCGGCCGGGTCACCCACCGGCGATCCGGCCACGGCCCCGACCAGTCGCAGTTCCGGCGCGTACTCCGCCGCGAGCTCGGCGGCCCAGGCCGTGGCCAGCCCGCCGCCCGAGTATCCCCACAGCGCCACCGGGGCCGAGGCGTCCAGCCCCAGTGGCGCGAAAGCCAGTGCGGCCCTTGCCCCGTCGAGCGCGCGGTACCCGGGCTCGCGGGCGGCACCGAACCGCCCGCCGAGCCCCTCGTGATCGGGCACCGACACCGCCCAGCCCTGCCGCAACGCCATCGCGATGATCGGCAGTTCCAGCGGTGCGATCGACCCGAGCGTCGCGGCTCCACGCCGCAGCGCGTAGGACGGGAAGCACTGTGGGGCAACGGCATCGATCGCGCACTGGAACGACACCAGCGGCCGCGAGCGGGCCGCATCGGCGTCGGCGGGCAGCAGCACCGTCGTCACCGACACCTCCGGCCGCCCGTCCAGATCGCAGGTGCGATACAGCAACTGCCAGGCCGTGATCCGCTGCGGCACCAGCCCGAACAGCGCGGCCTCCACCGGCCGGGCCCGCACCACCTCGCCCGGCGCGAGCGACTCGACGGCGGGCGGGGCGGTGTAGAACGGGTCCTCGGGGGGGAGCAGCGGCGCGGCACGCCACGGTGACGCGAGCAGATCGGGACTCACAAGGAGCCACCGCCACCGAGGAACCACGGGTTGAACGTGCACACCAGCTCCGGCGCGTGCTCCGGGTCGAGCGCGCGCAGGGCGATCGAGGCCGACCGCGGCGAGTACATCAGGGTCAGGTGGTCGGAGATGTCCTGTTCGCAGCCCGCCTGCAGGGTGATGTTGTCGACGGTGGCGTCGGGACCGGCGGTGAGGAAGGTCCAGTCGTAGGGGTTCATCACCTCGTCGTAGCGGGAGCCGACCGCGGTGTAGGCGACGCCGGGCACGGTGTCACCGTGGGCGTTGAGGGTGTCGTAGAACGGCGAGCCGACCGCCTGCTCGATATTGCTGATCCCGACGATCGGCCGGTAGAAGCCGAGAATGTCGATGCCGGCGTTGTTGATCATCCGGCCGAGGGTGGCGATGCCCATCAGCGAGGTGCCGTGGTGGGTGGCGCCGAAGGTGACGAGCTTGCCGACCTTGCCCTGGCCGCCGCCGAACTTCAGGTAGTGGTTGGCGATGGTGCCGCCCTGCGAGTGGCCGATGATGTCGACCTTCTCGGCGCCCGTCGCGGCGCGCACCCGGTCGATGAAGTCACCGGCCTGCCGGGAGGAATCGGCCATCGGCCCCACGCCGTTGCGGCCGGGCAGGATCGCGCCGACACCGCCGCCTTCGATCAGTCCGGACTTGCCGTAGTTCAGGGTGAACACGCAGTACCCGGCCTCGGCCAGGCGCGGCGAGAGATAGGAGAAGGTGTCGAAGGCGTTGAGCCAGGTGCCGTGCAGCAGCACCACCGGGTTGGGGTGCGCGGCCGAGGGCTTGCAGTCCCACCGGTTGGCCCCGGGCGGGGCGGCGTCGGGGTGGATGAGGCTGTAGGCGAAGGCGGCGAGCGGGGCGGTCATCGCCGGGCCCTCGCCGAGGGTGTCGGTGGCCCGGCTGGCCGCGGCCGAGCCCGAGCTGGAGCCCGAGGCACTGCCGGAACCGCTGCCCGAGGCGCTGCCGGTGTCGGCGATCGCGGTGGGCTTGCGCCCGTCGGCCGCGGTGGCCATCGTGGAATCGAGGTAGGCGGCCAGCGAGGCGATGGTCGGCTCGAGCGTGGGTTCCGCCGCGGCGGGCGTGGTGCCCAGGGCCGAGGCCGCGGTCAGGCCCGCGGCGATGCCGAGGCCACAGAGGGTGCGGCGCAGGGTGTGCGTTGTCATGAAGTCACTTCCGTCGAACAGCGCCGACGAGCAGTGTCGCTTCGGCGTGCTCTGCGAATCTATGACCCGCGCCACACTGGTGTCACTGCACCGTGCACCGAGAAAACCGCGCGACGGTTGTCGCCGACGCCAAGTTCTGTGCGTTTTCGACCGGCCGGTCCCATGCCGCCCTGTCCTCGGACACAATCGAGTCATGCTCGCCGAACACCCCGTTTCCACCCGCCCCGCGTTGACGGCGCGGTTGCTCACCCGCTGGCCCCAGATCGCCGAACGCATGCTCGCCGAGGGACTGGGCGCCACCGCACCCGCCGATCTGCCCGCGGGCCATTTCACCGCCGAAGTCCTGCCCACCATCTATGCCTGCGGCCGGGCCGTGCTCGAGGCGATCGCCGCGGATCGCGAGTTCACCCAGGCCGAGGTGGCCGCCTTCGTCGGGCCGGTCGCCGAACGGCACGCCGAGGACCGCCTGCCGCTGCCGATGCTGATCGGCGCGATCCACGGGTCGGCCCAGTCGGTGCTGGCCGAAGCCTCCGCGCTGGCCGATCCGACCGAGATGGCCGAGCTGATCGTGGTCGGCAGCCGCCTGCTCGAACTGCTGCGCCACATCAACATGACCGTGGTGGAGACCTACACCGAGGTCGAGCAGTCGATCTATCACGCCGAGCGCGAAGCCCGCCGCGAACTGTGTTCGGCGCTGGTGCGCGGTCTGCCCGCCGAGGAACTCGCCGCGCGCGCCGACACCGTGCTCACCGACCAGTACACCGTGCTGGCCATCCATCTCAGCGAACCCGCCCGCGCGGGTAGCGCCGCCAACCTGGTCACCCGCCGCCGGATCAGGGTGCTGCAACGCGCGCTCGACGAACTGACCGGCACCACCACCCCGGCCACCTTCGACGGTGCCAACGGCATCGCGCTGCTGAGCAACTCCTCCGAGACCGATGTGCTCGACCCCGCCCAGTTCGACGCCCTCGCCGCCCGGCTGGCCGAGCAGTTCGGGGCGACGGTGTATCTGGCCGAGTTCTCCGGTGTCACCCGCGAGGCCATCCCGGCCGCCGCCAAGGACGCCGCCGAACTCACCGAGCTGGCCCGGCTGCGCGGCAGGCCCGGCGGCTGCTACCGCCTCGACGACCTGCTGCTCGAATACCAGCTCACCCGCCCCGGCCCGGCGCGCGAACGCCTCGCCCAGCGGGTGATCCCCCTGCTGTCGAGCCCGCATCTGATCGAGGCGCTGGAGGCGCACCTGCGCCACGGCGCCGACCGCAAGACGGCCTCGCGGCGCATCCACGTGCACCCCAACACCTTCACCTACCGCCTGCGCCGCATCGCCGAGCTCACCGGCCTCGACCCGGCCGACCCGACGGCGTCGCGCATGCTCGCCGCCGCCCTCACCGTGCACCGGCTCGACGCCGCTCCGCGCCTCGAGGAGTAACCGCGACGCTCCGGTTGTTCATCATGAACATGACCATGCCGGTGCTCTACCTGTCCCACGGCGCGCCGCCGCTGATCGACCACGCCACCTGGCCCGCCGAGCTGGCGGCCTGGGCGGGCGATCTGCCGCGCCCGACCGCGATCCTCATCGTCTCGGCGCATTGGGAGTCGGCGCCGGTGAGTATCGGCGCCACCAGCACGGTGCCGCTGGTCTACGACTTCTGGGGCTTCGACCAGCGCTACTACGACGTGCGCTATCCCGCGCCGGGCGCACCCGAACTCGCCGCGCGGGTGCGCGCGCTGCTGGGTGGCGCGGTGACGGACGAGCCGGAGCGCGGGCTCGATCACGGCGCGTACGTCCCGCTGACGCAGATGTACCCGGACGCCGATATCCCCGTTCTCCAGGTCTCGGTGCCCACCCTGGACCCCAGCGAACTACTCGAATTCGGCCGCAGACTCGCGCCCTTGCGCGAAGAGGGTGTACTGCTCGTCGGCAGCGGGTTCTTCACCCACAATCTGCGGGCCATCACCGGCGACGACCGGCAGGTGCACACGTTCACCGCCGAGTTCGACGAGTGGGGCCGCGAGGCGCTCGACGCGCGAAACATCGACGCCCTCTTGGATTTCGAGCACACCGCGCCGGCCGCCCGGCTGGCCCACCCGCGCACCGAGCACTTCGCGCCGATCTTCTTCACCCTCGGCGCCGGCCTGGATGATCTCGACTCGCTGCGCACCGTCGTCGACGGTTATTGGCTCGGCATGGCGCGGCGCTCGATACAAATAGGCTGAATATATCCGGGCACGAAAAAACCCGCTATTCGGCGTGTGCTCCGAATAACGGGTATTTCGTTTCCCGACAAGGAAAGTCTCGGGTGACAGCGCGCTTTACAGGTAGGCGCTGCAGACCGGCCAGGCGCCGGGACCCTGCGCGGCCAGCACGTTCTCGGCCACGCGGATCTGCTCTTCACGGCTGGCGTTGTCGGCGGTACCGGCACCGCCGTAGGCCTCCCAGGTGCTCTGCGAGAACTGCAGACCGCCGTAGTAGCCGTTACCGGTGTTGATACCCCAGTTGCCGCTGCTCTCGCACTGCGCCACGGCGTCCCAGTTGTTGGCCGAGGCGGTGGCGGTGGTCAGACCGGCCGGAACGGCGATCATGGCACCGGCGACAGCGGCGAGGCCCAGGGCACGAGTGGTGAACTTGCGATTGAAAGACATAAGGATTCCTACCTGCGCCCACCGGCCCGGCTGGTGACGATCGCCGTGTCCCTGCCCCTCAGGAATGTCGGGGATCCTCGAATCGCGGGGCAGGCTTTCCGGTGTTCTGCGATTCGATTCGGCTCGGGTTGTTGTTCAAGCCGTGATCGAATGTAGCGGCTTTGCCAGCTTCGATCACATCCCGATCACGAACGATTCTGTAGCGAGCATTGTTCAAAAGAACACTGTTCCGCGCAGGTCTGCCGTAATAAATCCGTAATCACAGGACTGTCATTGATCATGCATTTCGTGAGCGAGGTCACCGGTAAACCGTGGCGCCGGTCACAAACTATTCGGGCATTTCAGGCGAGCAGCCTGCGCTCGGTGGCCACCGCGACGGCCGCCGCACGGGTGTCGACGCCCAATTTGTCGTAGATCCGGCCCAGGTGGGTCTTCACCGTGGCCTCGCTGATGTGCAGGGCGCGGGCGATCTCGCGGTTGCCCAGGCCCTGGGCCAGCTGCCCGAGGATGTCGCGCTCACGGGTGGTGAGGGTGGGTCCGGGATTGCGCATCCTGGCCATCACCCGGGCCGCGACCGGGGCCGACAGGGTGGTGCGACCGCTCGCGGCGGCGTGGATGGCGGCGAAGAGTTCCTCGGGCCGCTCGGCCTTGAGCAGGTAGCCGGTGGCGCCCGCCTCGATGGCGCGGGTGATGTCGGCGTCGGTGTCGTAGGTGGTCAGCACCAGCACGTGCGGGGTGGGCGCGGGCTGGGCGGTGATCCGGCGGGTGGCCTCGATGCCGTCCATGTCGCCGCCGAGTTGCAGATCCATCAGCACCACATCGGGGTGCAGGCTCGCGGCCAGCGCGACGGCGCTCGGCCCGTCGGCGGCCTCGTCGAGCACCTCGATGTCCGGCGCGCTCGACAGCAGCGCGCGCAGGCCGGCGCGCACGACCGCGTGGTCGTCACAGAGGAGCAGGCGCACAGTCACGATGCCGATGCTAGCCAGCGGCCAGGGGGATCGCGGCCGAGAGCACGGTGCCGTCGCCGGGAGCCGATTCGATCGTGCAGGTCCCGCCCAGCTGACGCGCCCGCGCGCGGATGGCAGGCAGCCCGTGTCCGCCGTCGGGACGCGGACCGGGCAGTGCGGCGGGGTCGAAGCCGCGGCCGTCGTCGGCGATGTCGAGCACGATCTGGTCGTCGAGGCAGGTGAGCGTCAGGGTGGCGGTGCGCGCGGCGGCGTGCTCCCGCACATTGGCCAGCGCGCCCTGGGCGATGCGCAGCAGCGTGGCCTCGACCCGCTGCGGCAGCGGGCCGGGCGCTCCTTCTATATGTAAGCGCACCTCGAGTGCGTCACCGGACTCCCGGGTGGCCAGGGCGGCCAGCGCGGCGGGCAGTGATCCACCCGCGGCGAGATCGGCCGGGGCGAGGTCGTGGACGAAGCGGCGGGCCTCGGTGAGGTCGCGTTCGGCGATCTCGGCGGCGGCACGCAGGTGGGTGCGGGCCTGGCCGGGGTCGCTGTCCCACACCAGGTCGGCGGCTTGCAGCAGCATGCGCTGGCTGGACAGGCCCTGGGCGAGGGTGTCGTGGATCTCCCCGGCGAGCCGTTCGCGTTCGGCCAGGGTGCCCTCGCGGCGTTCGGTGGCGGCCAGTTCGGCGCGGGTGCGCACCAGGTCGTCGATCAGCGCGTGCTGCCGTTCGGCCTGGCGGCGCATCCCGACGAACAGCGCCGTGGTCACCGCCGCGACCGCCGGTGGGGCGAGCACCAGATTGGGATCGAGCCAGCCCGCGATGCGCACCTGGCTCACCACCACCAGGACGGTCAGGACCATCACCAGGATGATCGCGACCCGCTCGGACAGAATCCGCAGACCCGTATAGACCAGCGGCACCGCGCACCAGGCGAAACTCGGTGCCAGCACCACCAGCACCGACCAGGTCAGCACCAGCCCCGCGAACCACTCCAGCCGATGCGATTGCCGCAGCTCGCTCAGCGCGTAGAGCACGGCGAGGATCAGCGCGAGCGCCACGATCAGCGGCGTGGACCTGGTCTCACTGTGCCGGATCAGCCAGCGCAGCAGCGAGGCGGCGAGCAGGACATAGAAGGCGCTGTGCACGATGACGGGCAGCAGCCGGTCGTCGTCGCGTTCGTGTGCCGGGTCCATGGCCACCTCCTGTCCTGCCCATTCTCACCGCCGACCCGGTCTCGGCGGGTCATCCGATCGGTCGACCCGGGTGTCGTCCGTTCCGGCCGCCGGAATCCAGCCACACCGCCGATCCGCCGGGCCCCGATCCCGCACAGGATGGATATCAGCAGGCCACGGCACCCCGCCGACCGGCCGGAACCCCCTCAGGAGCAGGCCATGACCACCAAGTTCAGCACCCGTAACCGTCTCGTCGTCGCCGGCGCCACCGCCGCGGTGATCGGCGCGGGTGTCGTCGGCGTGGTGACCGTCCAGGCGCAGAACCCCGACCCCGCCACCCGCACCCCCGTGGTCGCCGACGCCGCCGAGCCCAACCTGGCGCAGAGCACCCACCTGACCCTCGCCGCCGCCACCGAGGCCGCCCAGTCCGCCCTCGACGCCGCCGCGAAGGAGAACCAGCGCGTGAGCGTGGCCGTGGTCGACCGCAACGGCAATGTCCTGGTCACCCTGCGCGGTGACGGCGCGGGCCCGCAGTCCTACGACGCCGCCCAGCAGAAGGCCTTCACCGCCGTCTCCTGGAACGCCCCCACCACCGAACTCACCAAGCGCCTCGAGTCCGCACCCCACCTGGCCGATATCGACGGCACCCTGTTCCTCGGCGGCGGCGCCCCCGTGAAGGCCAACGGCGCCCCCATCGCGGGCATCGGCGTGGCGGGCGCGCCCAGCGGCGACCTGGACCAGAAGTTCGCCCAGGCCGGTGTGGCCGCACTCGGCGGCTAGTCCCTTCTCCCACAGCGGGTTACAGTTCCGTCTACAGGATCGCGGGGGAGGAAGCATGCGCACGGTGTACCCGGCGTCCCGTGCCGAGTTCACGATCCACGCGCTACTTTCGGGCGGCGCGGCCGTGTTCGCGATCTGGCTGCTGACCGACAGCGAGATCGACCTCGTGCCCCGGGTGATCCACGCGGTACCCGTCGCCCTCCTCGCCTGCGCGATCCTGGTCCTGACGATCCGCGCCGGAATCCGGAACCTCCCCGAGCTCGTCCTCGACCCCGGCGGCATGACCGTCGCGGTCGGCGGCGAGCCGGTCAGGATCACCTGGCCCGAGATCGCCGGCGTCCGGATCGGCCGATACCGACGGCAGGAGATGATCGAAGTCGTCCTGCACGAGTGGTCCGACAGAACACACCCACCCCGCCTCCGACCGGGCGCCACCGGCTGGACCTCGGTCGACGGCCGGAAGGCCCTGATCCTGTGGCCTGCCAGAATGCGCCCGCACAAGGCCGCCGACATCATCGCGGCGATGACAGTCCAGAACCCGGCCCTCTTCATCGCCCCGCCGCTCGCCTAGCTGACCGCCACCCATGGACCGGGGGCGTGCGGACAGCGAGGATTCATCGCGGGTTCCTCCGGACGGTCATTCCTCCCGTCGCGCCCGCGCCCGCCGTTTTCCCTCGTGCATGGCCTGCACCCGCGCCACCGGAATGGTGTGACCCTCCTCGACGAGATCTGCGGGGAGTTGTTGCGGGGCAGGCATTTCCGACTCCCAGGGATCGTGGTCGCCGAGGAGGCCGGGCACCGTCCGCAGCGTGAAGTCGGCGGGTGTCACGTCGTCGAGGTCCGACCACCGCAGCGGGAACGACACGGTGACGCCCGGCCCGATCCGCGGGCTGTAGGCCGCGGCCACCGTGGCGCCGCCGGCGCGGGTGGCGTCGAGGAAGACCTTCCCGTGCCGGTCTTCGCGGATGAAAGCCGTTGTGCTGATCGAAGGATCGATGCGTTCAGCCCTGGCCGCGACCGCCCGCGTCGCCGCGGCGGCGTCCTCCACATCGACACCGGCCACCACCGGCACGAAGACATGCACCCCTTTGGACCCGCTCGTCTTCACCGCCCCCGCCAGCCCGTCGGCGGCCAGCGCCTCCCGGATCAGCCGCGCCCCCGCGACCGCGTCGGCGAAGGTCTGCCCCGGCGAGGGATCGAGATCGAGCACCAGATGGGTTGGCATCGGGGCGGTTTCGGCGAGGAACAGCGTCGGGTGGTACTCGACTGCCCGTTGATTACCGAACCAGAGCAGTGTCCGCAGGTCGTCGCACAGCGCGTAGGTGATCTCCCGCCGCGAACTCTCCGCCCAGACCGTCGTCCGCGCCACCCACTCCGGCGTGTACTTCGGCAGATTCTTCTGCATGAACGGCTCCTGCCCCGGCCGCACCCGCACCACCGACAGCGGCCGCCCCCGCAGCACCCGAACCAACCGCTCCCCCGCGAACTCCAGGTAGTCGATCAGATCCCGTTTGGTCGCCTCGGCACCGTCGAACAGCGGCTGGTCGAGATTCGACATCTCGACCCCGCCCCGCACTTCCTTACCGACCATCACCCCACCCTTCCCCCGGCATCGCACCGGGTCAACCACACGCGGGTCTCACCTCGGGTAGGTTTCCTCTCGTGGTCGAGAGTTCTGGGGGGGGTGCGCCACCGGGCGGGTCCCGCCGCTGGTGGGCTGCCGCCGCCGTAGTCGTCACCTTGGTCGTACTCGCCGCGATCACCGCGGTGGTGCTGACGCGCGAGGATCGAAACGGTTCCAGCACAACCGATCACGACGCGACCGACCAGCACTTCGTCGGTGTGCTGACCGGCCACACCGATACCGTCAATGCCGTCACGACCGCCCAACGCGACGGCCGCACGGTCGTTGTCTCCGCGAGCGACGACGGCTCGATCCGTCTCTGGGACCTCGCCTCGGGTCAGCCGCTCGGCCCGCCGCTGGCCGACCGCGAAGATCGCATCGAGGCGCTCACCACCGGCGAACGCGACGGCCGCACCGTCATCGTGTCCGGCGGCGCGAAAGCCCTCCGCCTCTGGGATCTCGACGCGGCCATCCCCATCGGCGAGATCGCCGGTGACGACGTCCCCGGCGAACTCTCGGTCCGCAGTCCCCGCGCGCTGGCCACCGCCCAACGGGACGGGCGCGCAGTCGTCCTCGCCGGAACCACCTCGGGCGTAGCCCTGATCGATCTGGGCACCGGCAGGCGCCTGCGCCAAGGGTTCGCGGGCACCACCGACGGCGTAGCCCCCATGACCGTCAACAATGTCGACGCCGTCGCTACGGCGCAGGTCGACGGCCGCGATGTGGTGATCACCGGCGGAACGGACACCATCGTCCGCGCCTGGGACCTCGACACCGGACGCCCCGTCGGCCGACCGATGATCGGCCACACGAAGGACATCGCCTCCCTCACCACCGCGCAGCTCGACGGCCGCACCGTCGTAGTCTCCGGCAGCAACGACGACACCATCCGCGTCTGGGATCTCGCCACCGGCCAACTCGTCGGTGAGCCACTCACCGGCCACGAGAGCTGGGTCATGGCCCTCGCGACCGCCGACTACCGGGGCCGCACCGTCATCGTCTCCGGCGCCCGCGACGGGACGGTCCGCCTCTGGGATCTCGCCACCGGCCGACCCGTCGGCGAGCCACTGACCGGCTGCTCCGCGGAAGCGGTCACCACCGCCCAGCGCGAGGGCCGCACCGTTGTCGTCGCGGGCTGCGCGGACAATACCCTCCACGTCTGGGAACTGCCGTAGCCCCCGCTCCTCATCACGATCTGAAGACGGGCGCACTCACTTCCGGCTGGTCCGGCCCCGGAGAACCGACGCTCGGCTAACATTCGGCTAGCTGCATCCCGTTACATCCAGCAGGTTCGCCCGGGGAGTCACGGATGACGAAAACCGACGTAGGCACGAACAAGACGATGCCGCTGCTGACCCTGTCGGCGATGGTCGTCGGCTCGATGGTCGGTGCGGGCGTCTTCTCGCTACCGCGCAATTTCGGCCAGGCCACCGGTGGTTTCGGCGCGCTGATCGCGTGGGGTATCGCGGGTACCGGCATGCTGATGCTGGCACTGGTGTTCCAGGCGCTGGCGATCCGCAAGCCCGATCTGGATGCCGGTGTGTACGCCTACGCCAAGGCCGGATTCGGTGAATACCTCGGTTTCTTCTCGGCATTCGGCTATTGGGCCAGCGCGTGTGTGGGCAATGTCAGCTACTGGGTGCTCATCAAATCGACGCTCGGGCAGGTGCTTCCGATCTTCGGCGAGGGCAATACGGTGCCCGCGGTGCTGCTGTCCACGGTGTTCATCTGGGCGTTCCATTTCATCGTGCTGCGCGGCGTGCAGGAGGCGGCCGCGATCAACAAGATCGTCACCATCGCCAAGATCGTGCCGATCATGGTGTTCGTCATCGTGCTCGTGTTCTATTTCGACACCGGCGTTTTCGCCGACAACTTCCTGGGCGGCGACGCGTATTCGGAGTCGCTGTTCGAGCAGGTCCGCTCGACCATGCTGATCACCGTGTTCGTCTTCCTCGGCATCGAGGGCGCGAGCGTCTACTCCCGCTACGCGCGCAAGCGTTCCGAAATCGGCCGGGCCACCGTGCTCGGATTCCTCAGTGTGCTGGCCCTGTTCGCCTCGGTGACCATGGTGTCGTTCGGCATCCTGCCGCGCGACGAACTCGCCGCGGCCCAGCAGCCGTCGATGTCGCCGGTCTTCGAATCCGCCGTGGGCACCTGGGGCGCCTGGTTCATCAGCATCGGCCTGATCGTCTCGGTCCTGGGCGCCTACCTGGCCTGGACCCTGATGGCGGCCGAGGTCCTCTATGTCGCCGCGGCCGACGAGGACATGCCGTCGTTCCTCGCCCGCGTCAACGCCCACAAGGTGCCGGTGGTGGCGCTGATCTTCACCACCGTACTGATCCAGCTGGTGCTGCTGACCACGCTGTTCTCCGACGACGCCTTCACCTTCACGCTGAAACTGTGCAGCTCGCTGTCGCTGATCCCCTACCTGCTGGCCGCCGCCTACGCCCTCAAACTGGCCTACACCCGCGAGACCTATACCGAGCTGCACCCCGAGGACCGGCGCAAGGAACTGATCATCGCCGCGATCGCCACCCTCTACACCACCTTCATGATCATGGCCGCGGGCCCGGAGTTCCTGCTGCTCTCGCTCATCATCTACGCCCCCGGCTCCATCCTGTTCTGGCTGGCCCGCCGCGAGCAGGGCCGCACGCCGTTCCAGGGCTGGGAGCCGGTGCTGCTGGTCGTGTCGATCCTCGGCGCCGTCGCCGGCATCGTCGGGCTCGCCGCAGGCTGGATCACCATCTGACCCCCGAAGTCCCCTGCCAGGAGGTAAGCCCATGACCCAGCCCGCATCCGCCTACGGCGTGCACTCCGAGGTCGGCACCCTGCGCAAGGTGCTGGTCTGCGCGCCCGGCCTGGCGCATGAGCGGCTCACCCCCACCAACTGCGACGAGCTGCTCTTCGACGACGTCCTGTGGGTGCAGAACGCCACCCGCGACCACTTCGACTTCGTCGCCAAGCTGCGCGATCGTGGCGTGGAGGTCGTCGAACTGCACAACCTGCTCACCGAGACCCTGGCCGTGCCCGGCGCGCGGGACTGGGTCCTGGACCGCACGATGACCCCGAACGAGGTCGGCATCGGGCTGATCGAGCAGACCCGCGGCTATCTGGAGTCCCTCGACGACCGCACGCTGGCCACCCACCTCATCGGCGGCCTCGCGGTGGCCGATGTCCCCGGCAGCGATCTGGCCTACCGCGCCCTGGCCCGCGAACAGAGCGGCGCCCGCGAATACCTGCTCCCGCCGCTGCCCAACACCCTCTACACCCGCGACACCACCTGCTGGATCTACGGCGGCCTCACCATGAATCCCCTGTACTGGCCCGCCCGGCACGACGAAACCCTGCTGATGAAGGCGATCTACACCTTCCACCCCGACTACACCGGCGCCCGGGTCTGGTGGGGCGATCCCGAACTCGACTGGGGCCTGGCCACTTTCGAGGGCGGTGACGTGATGCCCGTCGGCAACGGCGTGGTGCTGGTCGGCATGAGCGAACGCACCTCGCGCCAGGCCATCAGCCAGGTCGCCAAGGCGTTGTTCGACGCAGGCGCCGCCGAGCGGGTGATCGTGGCGGGCATGCCGAAACTGCGCTCGGCCATGCACCTCGACACCGTGTTCACCTTCGCCGACCGCGACCTGGTCACCATCTTCCCCGACATCGTGCACGGCATCCACGCCTTCTCCCTGCGCCCCGGCGACAAGAACCCGATCGAGGTGGTCGACGAATCCGACCCGTTCCTCACCGTGGTCGCCGAGGCGCTCGGCTTCCGGGAACTGCGCGTGGTCGACACCGGCGGCGGCTATTACGCCAACGAACGCCAGCAGTGGGACAGCGGCAACAACCTCGTCGCCGTCGAACCGGGTGTCGTGTTCGCCTACGACCGCAACACCCACACCAACACCGCGCTGCGCAAGCAGGGCGTCGAGGTGATCACCATCGTCGGCGCCGAACTGGGCCGTGGACGCGGCGGCGGGCACTGCATGACCTGCCCGATCATCCGCGACGCCGTCGACTTCTGACCCCCGGCGGGACCAGGACCAGCCGTTTTGGATGAACGACCAGTCGTCGGCTATCGTATGTTCCGCGCGGTTCACCCCGGTGAGCTGTGGTTCTGGCCCCGTCGTCTAGCGGCCTAGGACGCCGCCCTCTCAAGGCGGTAGCGCGGGTTCAAATCCCGTCGGGGCTACAACGAGATCCCCCGGTCATCGCGACCGGGGGATTTTTTGTACCCCTGGTGCGACATATTGACAGATGTTGCATCACCAATACACTGGCCGAAACGTTGCAAAGCCGACCGGGAGGTGACGTGCGCGAACAGACCACGCTGGGACAGCGCCTCGACGACCTCGCCGCCCGGCCCGACGCCATCACCGCCTTCAAGGCCGCCCGCTCCGGGTTCCTGGCCGGGCGCAGGCTGGAGATGAAGGAACTCGCCGAGGAACTCGGCGTCAACCGGGCCACCCTGTTCCGCTGGGTCGGCGGCCGCGACGAACTGCTCGCCGAAGTGATCTGGTCGGTCGCCGAACCCACCCTGCGCCGCGCCGTCGCCGCCACCGACACCCGCGGCGTGCAGCGGATCGCCACCGTCCTCGGAGACTTCGCACAGGCCGTCAACACCTCCGACGCGTTCCGCCAGTTCCTGCGCCGCGAACCCGAACGCGCGCTGCGCCTGCTCACCACCACCGCGGGCTCGGTGCAGCGGCGCTTCGTCGCGGTCATCGCCGAGCTGCTCACCGAGGCGGTCACGGCGGGCGAACTCGATCCGCCGCTGCCGGTGCCGGAACTGGCGCTGCTGCTGGCGCGGATCACCGAGACCTTCATCTACGCCGATGTGATCAGCGGCGAGGAGCCCGACGCGGCCAAGGTCGTGCAGGCCTCGCTGGTTCTGCTGAAAGGAAAGCCATGAAGCGCACCATCTACACCGAGGACCACGAAGCCTTCCGTGCCTCGGTCGCCGAATTCGTCAAGCGCTCGGTCGAACCGAATGCCGAGAAGTTCATCGAACAGCGCTCGATCGACCGCGAGACCTGGCTGGCCGCGGGCGAACTCGGCTACCTGGGCCTCGGCATCCCGGAGGAGTTCGGCGGCAGCGACGCCGGCGACTGGCGTTTCGCCGCCGTCCTCGGTGAGGAACTGGCCAAAGCCGGTGCGGCCCTGTCGTCCTCGTTCGGCATCCACTACGACGTGTGCGCGCCCTACCTGGTGGAACTGACCACCGACGAGCAGAAGCGGCGCTGGCTGCCCAAGTTCTGCACCGGCGAGATCGTCACCGCCATCGGCATGACCGAGCCCTCCGGCGGCTCCGATCTGGCCGCGCTGAAGACCACCGCCGTGCGCGACGGCGAGGACTGGATCGTCAACGGCTCCAAGACCTTCATCACCAACGGCTTCAACGCCGACCTGGTGATCGTCGCCGCGCGCACCAGCCCGGAGAAGAAGGCCAAGGGCATCACCTTGTTCGCCGTGGAGAACGGCATGGCGGGCTTCACCCGCGGCCGCAAGCTCGACAAGGTCGGCCAGCCCGAATCCGACACCGCCGAGCTGTTCTTCGACAATGTGCGGGTGCCCGACGCCAACCGGATCGGCGAGGTCGACCGCGGTTTCATCGCCATGATGGAGCGGCTGCCCCAGGAGCGCATCGGCGCGGCGGTGTCGAATATCGCGCACGCGGCGGCGGTGCTCGACGAGACGCTGCGATACGCCAAGGAGCGCAAGGCCTTCGGTCAGCAGATCGGCAGCTTCCAGTACAACAAGTTCCTCTTCGCCGAGATCGTCACCAAGGTCGAGGTGACGCAGGCGTTCGTCGACCAGTGCATCGCCGCGCACGCCACCGGCGAGCTGTCGGCCGTGGACGCCGCCAAGGCCAAGTGGTGGTCGGCGCAGATCCAGAACGAGGTGCTCGACGCGTGCGTGCAGCTGCACGGCGGCTACGGCTACATGCGCGAGTACAAGGTCGCGCGGGCGTGGATGGACGCCAGGGTCACCAAGATCTGGGCGGGCTCCAACGAGATCATGAAAGAGCTCATCGGCCGCGATCTGGGGCTGTAGGACGTAAAGCGTCGGGGCCGCGCGGGGTTGCGCGGGGGGGGCGGCGCGCCCGTGGCTGTTTTGGGTTTGTGCGCGCGGGCCGATAGTTGTTGGT